>CAYRJS010000316.1:0-3438 GCA_964424535.1 uncultured Aquimonas sp. | reverse complement strand
GCGCCGGAAGTGGTCGGCAAGCCCTTCACCTGGCTGTCGCGGGAAACCTTCCTGCTGGTCAACAACCTGCTGTTTTCCGCCGCGGCGGCCATGGTCCTGGTGGGTACCCTGGCACCGTTGCTGTTCGAGGCCCTGGATCTGGGCAAGATTTCGGTCGGCCCGCCCTTTTTTGCCACCCAGTTCTTCGGGTTGATGCTGCCGGGAGCCCTGCTGCTGCCCTTTGGCCCGTTTGCGCGCTGGGGTACTGAACAATTCCCGCGCCTGTGGCCGGCTCTGCGCGCCAGTCTGGCCTTGGCCTTGATCGTGGGCGTGCTGGTGGCACTGCTGTCCGATGGCTGGCCGCTGCTGGCCATCACCGGCACCGTGGGCGCGGCCTGGATTCTGGGGGGTACCGGTTTGTATGCCATCCAGCGCCTGCGGCAACTGCCGCACGGTCGCCGCATCCCGGCGGAAACCCTGGGCATGCTGCTGGCCCATGCCGGTGTTGCCATTTTCATTGCCGGTGTGCTCGTGGTGGAAACCGTCGGGGTGGAAAAAGACGTGGCCATGGCACCATCCCAGGAAATCGAGGTACTCGGCTACCGCTTCCGTTTTGACGGTGTGGTCGATCACAGCGGCCCGAACTATCACGCCGACCGCGGCAACGTCACGGTGTTTGCCGGTGAGCGCCAATTGGCCGTGCTGCACCCGGAAAAACGCGCTTACGTCAGTGGTGGCCAGGTCATGACCGAGGCCGCCATCGCGCCAGGTTTGCTGCGCGATCTCTATGTCGCCCTGGGCGAGCCTTTGGGCAATGGCAGTTGGGCCTTGCGCATCTACGTCAAACCGCTGGTGCGCTGGATCTGGCTGGGTGCCCTGTTCATGGTCGTCGGCGGCTTCATTGTGGCATTCGACCGTCGTTTCCGGCGCGAATACGCGCTGCGCCGGGAATTGACCAATGATGGGGAGACCGGCTGAGATGCTCAAGCGCTGGTTGCCCCTGATCATCTTTCTGGCCCTGGGTGCCCTGCTGCTGGTGGGCATCCGCCTGTCCCAGATCCGCGACCCCAACGCCATTCCCTCGCCCCTGATCGGCAAGTCCCTGCCGGCATTCAACCTGCCGCAATTGCACAACCCCGAGCTTCGGGTGAACTCCAGCCAATTGCGCGGCGAACCCTTCCTGCTCAATGTCTGGGCCAGCTGGTGCCCGGAATGCCGGGTTGAACATCCCTTGATCGCCGAACTGGCACGCAGCGGCACCGTGCGCGTAGTCGGTTTCAACTACAAGGACGAACCTGAGGATGCCAAACGCTGGCTGCAGCAGTTCGGTGATCCGTACTCGGTCATCGCGGTCGATTATTCCGGCCGCACTGGCATCGATCTGGGTGTTTATGCCGCCCCGGAAAACTTCCTGGTGGGCGCCGATGGCGTGGTCTTGTTCAAACATATCGGGGCCTTGACCCCCGAGGTCGTGCAACGCGAAATCCTGCCTCGTCTGGGCAAGGCTCCAGCGCCATGAGCCGCTGTCTGCGTATCAGCTCATGGTTGCTGGTCATTGGCCTGGCGCTGATGAGCGCGGCAAGCTTTGCCATCGACCCGATGCCGTTTCGGGACGCAGCCGAAGAAGCCCGTTTTCGTGCCCTGACCGCCGAACTGCGCTGTGTCATGTGTCAGAACCAATCCCTGGCCGATTCCAATGCCCCAATCGCGCAGGATCTGCGCAACGAGGTGCTGGAACTGATGCAACAAGGCAAGAGCGATGATGAAATCAAGGCGTTTTTGACCGAACGCTATACCGATTTCGTCCTTTACCGCCCGGCCATGCGAGGCAGCACCTTGTGGATCTGGATTGCGCCACCGGCCTTGTTTCTGATCGGTGCCGGGGTCTTGTTCGCGATCCTGCGTCGACGTACCCGAACCCAGGCTGGAACCACGCCCGTGGCAGTTGAAGAGGATGAATGGCAATGACGGCGTTCTGGCTGATTGGCACGGTATTGATTCTTCTGGCCTTGGCTCTGGTATTGCCGCCACTGTTGCGCAAACCGGCCACAAGCGATACCCGCCGTGCGGCTCTGGATCAGGCCCTGGCCAGTGGCGTGCTGGATACGGACGAATACGAGAAAAAGCGTGCCGCCCTTGATATCACCGCGCCAGACCAGGCCAGTTCTGGTACAGCTCGCCTGGTCGCGGTGCTGGTGGCCGTGCTGATTCCATTGGTGGCTGTGGGCCTGTATGCCAAATTGGGCGACCCACGAGTGTTCGACCCGGATCTGCAATCGGTCAATGCCGCCATGCAGCAAGCCCGGCACGACGGCATGCCGCCTCTGGAACAAGCCATTGCCGGCCTGGCCGAACGCCTGGCGCATGAACCTGGAGATATCGAGGGTTGGATCCTGCTGGGTCGCGCCTACAAATCCACCGAACAGTTCGATCAGGCCCGTGACGCCCTGGCCCATGCCATGAGCCTGGCGCCCGAGGATCCGGGCTTGATGGTTGAATACGCCGAAGCCAAAACCCTGGCAGCTCCGGATCGGCGTTTTACTGCCGAAGCGCTGGATCTGATCGAACGCGCCCTGGCGCTGGATCCCGACAACCAGCGGGCCTTGTGGCTGCGCGGTATTGCCCACTATCAGGCCGGCGAGATCGAGGCTGCCGGCGAACGCTGGAATCACCTGTTGACGATCCTGCCTGAGGACAGCCCGGTACGCGCCAGCGTGCAGCAGCAACTGGCCGAACTTTCGGGTGGAACGGTTCCGGAAGCCGGCAAGTCAGCCACCGCTTCCGCCATCACTGGTCCGCGTTTGACGGTTCACGTCAGCCTGGATCCAACTCTGGCCGGGCAAGTGCCCGCCGATGCCGTGCTGTTCGTGTTTGCCCGCGCCCCTGAAGGCTCAAGGGCACCCTTGGCGATCCAGCGTCTGCAGGCCAGCCAATTGCCGATCACGGTGGAACTGGATGACAGTGATGCCATGGTTCCAGCCATGAACCTGTCCAGTGCAGCCAAGGTCGTGGTGGGCGCACGCATTTCCCGCAGCGGCAATGCCCAGACCCAGCCAGACGATCTGGAAGCTGTGTCCGAACCCTTGCCCAATACCCACGCCGAACCGATCGAACTGGTCATCGGTCAAGCTCGGCCATGAGCGAGTTCATCCCGCCTGGCACGCGGTTTTTCGCGTTGCCTTCGCCGTTTCCGATCAAACGTGGCGGAGCCTTGGCACAAGCCCGCATAGCTTATGAAACCTGGGGCATCTTGAACCCCGAACACAGCAATGCCCTGCTGATCCTGCCGGGCATGTCGCCCAGTGCCCACGCGGCTTCCAGTGCCAACAATCCCGAGCCGGGTTGGTGGGAAGCCATGGTCGGGCCGGGCAAGGCCATCGACACCAACCGCTGGTTCGTCATCTGCATCAATGCCCTGGGCAGTTGCAAGGGTTCAACCGGCGCGGCTTCGATCAATCC
>CAYRJS010000315.1:0-3441 GCA_964424535.1 uncultured Aquimonas sp. | reverse complement strand
GGCCACGATCCGTGTCACCGTCAGGGCAAGTGCCGGCAGCGGCGTCTCCGACCTGCGTTTCCAGGCCACGCCACAGGAACAACCCTCCGGCAGCCTGCCGCCGGGTGTCCAGATCACCACGCCCGAGCCGATCACACTTGCCGCTGGTGCCTCGCGCACGCTCGACATCGGTTTCGTGGGCAGCAGCATCGCACCGGAAACGGGCACCCTCGTGCTGGCGGCCTATTCGCAGGATTCAGGCAGCGCCGTACGTGGCCGGGTCACCGTGCCGTTCCAGTTGAGCGCGCCCTTGCCCGCCCTGGTGCCCAGCCCGATTTCCCTGCAAGGTGGTCTGGCACAAGGCGGGCAGATCACACTGAGCACGCAGTTGAGCAATCAGGGCCTGCTTGCCGCCGAAGGCGTCACCGTGCAATTGCTCAACGGTGCGGGCAATGGGCCTGCGCCGGCCTGGATGAACCTGGGTTCTCCGGCAACGCTCGGCACCCTGGACGTGGGCGCAAGCCAGCCCATCCAGATCACCGCCAGCCCGGATGCGGCCGTCACCGATGGTGTGCATCAGGCACGCCTGCGCGTGGCGGCGGTCAATGCTGCCGGTGGCGATATCCCGGTGGCGATCAGCGTTACGCAGTCCGGCGAAGGAGGAGTGCGTTTCCATGCCGCCAACATCTACACACACACGCTGGATGATCAAGGCAATCTCATCCAGGGGCTGGAAGGTGCGCGCATCCGTCTGCAACACGAAACCGTGCCCACGCTCACGGCCGAAGTGACCACCGACGCCGACGGCATCGGCCTGATCCCCGAACTGACTGCCGGCCGCTACACCTGGCGTGCCAGCGCACCGGGCCACAATGAATCAAACGGACGGGTGCATATCCAACCCGGTGTGACCACCGTGCAGGACGTATTCCTGGACATGAACGTCATCAGTATCGAATGGGAGGTGACCGAAACCACGATCCAGGACGAATACGAAGTCATCATCGGTGCCACCTACCAGACCGAAGTGCCGGCCCCGGTGGTGCTGATCGAACCGGTCTTCATCAACCTGCCGGCGATGCAGCCCGGCGAGGAATACAGCGGTGAGCTGACGCTCAGCAACTATGGCCTGGTACGTGCGGACAACGTGGTATTCACCCCGCCGCAGAGCGATGCCAACTTCCAGTACGAGATCATCGGCGAAGTGCCGGCTTCGCTGGAAGCGCGCGAACGCGTCACGCTGAGCTACAAGGTCACGGCATTGCAGCCACTGGCGGGAGTCAATGGCATGCTCCTGGCTGGAAACGCCGGCTTGCCTGAACCCACGGACCCTGTGATTGCCTTGCCAACCTCCAAGGCAGGCGGCAGCTGCCACGCCTACCGCAAGGGGGCGCTGGTGCGCTACGACTACCAGTGCGCCAATGGTGCAGAGCGCAGTGGCTCATGCGGCACCACCTGGGGTTACACCTGGGGCAGCGGTGGCCAGTGTGGCGGTGGTGGCGGAGGCGGAGGTGGCTGGGGCGGCGGAGGTGGCTGGGGCGGCGGCTCCGGTGGCTACAGCGGCGGTCCAGGTGGTGGTCCATGACAAAGCCACCGATGAATTCGCCCACACACCGGCCGCAATCTGGTCCGTTGAAACACTTTCCAAGTCCACCTCTTTCCGAGAATCAGCTTATGTCCCACCACGCCTGTCGCTGTTTGCTCCTGCTGCTCCTGGCCCTGCTCGCCCTCCCGGCTTCAGCATCGGTCCACCTCCCCACCGGCGAATACCGCGCCAGCGCTGTTGATCTGCGGGTGAAAGTGCGTGGCGGCGAAGTCGTCATCCAACGCACCTGGCAAGCCGATGACCTGAACAAGGGCGAGTACCGCTGGCATCCCAACCCGGCCTGGGACGACCTGCGTTTTGAACTGGACGTGATCGACGGCGTGCCCAAGACCATCCTGCGCTCCGGCTCGCGCTTCGAGCGCGGCGGCAATGACGTCTACATCTGGCAGCGCGAGTACTTCATCCGCGCCGAGAAAGACGCCGCAGGCGATGTCACCGGCTGGCGCTGGTATGACCGCACTGGCAAGTGGATCACCTACGACGCCGCCGGCAAGATCGCCTCCTACGGCGACCGCAACGGCCTCACCGTCCAGTTCGAGCGTGATGGTTCGGGCAAGATCGCCCGCCTGCGCGATGCCAACGATGCCCTGATCCTGACCTACACCTGGAACGGCGACCATATCGCCAGCCTCACCGACCGCACCGGTCGCACGGTGACCTACCACTACAGCGGCAACCACCTGACCCGCGTCACCGACGTGCTCGGCCACGACTGGGTTTACACCTACGCCGGAGGCCTGCTGACCTCCATCACCGACCCGGAAGACCGCACCACCACCATCACCTACAGCGGCAACCGCGCCGTGCGCGTCACTGATGCGCTGGATCAGGCCACGAACTATTCCTACGACTACGACCGGGTGAAGCGCGAATACACCGTCGTCATCCGCACCCCGGAGAACCGCCGCACCGAACGCCGCTACGACGCCGATGGCCGCGTGCTGAAGGAAGAAGTCGGCGACCGCGTGACGCGGCAACTGCTCAAGGATGGCGACTACGTGGACATCGTCATCGACGAACGCGGCGGCAGAACCCGCACCGAGTACGACGCCAACCGCAACCCGGTCAAAGTGGTCTACCCGGACGGCAGCCAGACCACCAGCAAGTACGACGGCACCTACGGCAACCTGCTGGAACACACGGATGAGCGTGGCATCCAGAGCAAATACGAATACAACGCCAAGGGCCGTCTGACGAAACGGATCGAAGCCCTGGGCTTGCCCGAACAACGCATCACCGAATACGCCTACGACGAACACGGTCAGCGCATCAGTCAGACCATCAAGGGTCAAACCAGCGAACACGACGCCACCACCACATGGGAATACGACGTCTACGGCAACGTGAACAAGGTCACCAACGCCGAAGGCCACGAAACGACCTATACCCACCACGTCACCGGCGCGGTGCTCACGCTCACGGATGCCCGGAACAACACGTGGACGACGGAAGTGGATGCTGCCGGTCAAACCACCGCCACCACTGATCCGCTCGGCCACGGCAGCAGCATCGAGTACGACAAGGTCGGCAACCGCATCGCCGTCACCGATGCAGTGGGCCACACCACAACCTATGAATACGACGCGCTGAACCGGCTTATCAAGACCACCGATCCCTTGGGTCACGAAACCACGCAAACCTACAGCCCTGACGGCCAGCGCCTGACCGAAACCGACGAAGCCGGTAACACCACCACCTACGGTTACGACACCGATGGCCGTCTGACCAGCATCACCGATCCTGCCGGTAACGTGATTGGCATGGAATACGGCACCGCTGCGAACGGTCTATCCGGCCTGCTGACGGCGACGATCTACCCGACCTACCGCGAGGAATACAAATACGACCCGCGTGGC
>CAYRJS010000314.1:0-3452 GCA_964424535.1 uncultured Aquimonas sp. | reverse complement strand
ATTGGCAACAGATGAACCTGCTGCTGGATACAGTGCAGTCAAGCGAACTTCTGGAGGTGCCGGCTGAAACCCTGCTGTGGCGCTTGTTCCATCAGCAAGGCGTGCGTCTGGTGGCCGAACAGTCTTTGCGCTTTGGCTGCACCTGCTCACGGACCCGGGTGGCCGATGTATTGCGCAGTCTGGGCGAAACCGAGGCCATGGCCGCCATCCAGGACGAACACGCCACCATCACCTGCGAGTTCTGTGGCCAGCACTACCACTTTGATCGCATCGACATCGCCACCTTGTTCGCCGAACCTGCACCGCCATCCCATACCACCCGGCAATAAGGCTTTCGACTGTTTCAGTGCCCACACAAATCGGCACTGCGCAGGTTGTGGACTGAAGCGGGTCGAGCCAACAGGAATCCCTGCCCGCTGATGCCCTGTCCCAGGCTTTTGACCTGTTCGAGCTGGGTGAGGGTTTCGATGCCCTCGGCGATCACTTCCAGTCCCAGTTGCGTGCCCAGGGCATGGATGGCGCGCAGCAAGGTCATGGCATTGCTGCGCACATTCTGATCGAGCGGCTCGATGAAGGAGCGGTCGATCTTGATCGCCTGCAACGGAAACTGGTGCAGGTAGCTGAGCGAGGAATAGCCGGTACCAAAATCATCCAGGGCGATGGAAATGCCGTAATCGCGCATCTGTTCCATCAACTGGCGGCTTTGGCGCGGGTCTTCGAGCAGCACGCTCTCGGTGATCTCGATGCGCAACTGGGCCGGATTGAAGCCAACTTCGTCGAGCCGGCGCAACAAGGTCTCCAGGAATTGCGGTGAACGCAGGTGCCGGGCCCCGACATTGATCCCCAGATAAGCCTGCGGTCCCAGCAGGTCCTGGGCCTGGGCAAAAGCGCTTTCATATATTTGCCAGTCGATGCTTTCGGTCAAGCCGGTTTCATCGGCCTGGGCAAGAAAGTGGGCCGGCACCAGCAGGCCATGCTGGGGATGACGCCAACGCAACAAGGCTTCATAGCCCACCACCGTGTCGGCTTTCAGATCGAAGATGGGCTGGAACACCGGTTCGAACTCGCGCCGTACCAGGGCTCGGCGCAGGCCTTCGTCCAGCTCCACCTGGACCAGCAACTGGCGCCGCAGATCGGTATCGAACACCTCGTAGCGTCGTCGCCCCATGGCCTTGGCCCGATACAAGGCGGCATCGGCATCACGCAGCAATTCCTCGGCACTGCGATAGTGTGGCTGGACAAAGGCGATACCGATGCTGATGGAACTGTAGATGTCGCGCCCGGCAATGCGCAGCGGCGTCTCCATGGCCTCGATGATGCGCGCCGCGATGGCCGTGGCCTGGCGCGAACTGGTGACCGATTCGAGCAAGACGGCAAACTCGTCGCCTCCCAGGCGGGCGATCATCGCGGCCGCTGGCAACTGGTCCTTGAGCCGGGCCCCTACCGCCTTGAGCAGCTCATCGCCAACCAGATGCCCGGCCGAATCATTGACCACCTTGAAGCGATCCAGGTCCATGAACAGGACGGCAAAACCGGCCCCGGGATCGTTGCGATAACGCATCAAGACGCTGGACATGCGATCCAGCAGCAAGCTGCGATTGGGCAAGCCCGTCAGGCTGTCGTGCAACACGGCATGACGCAAGCGCTGTTCGGCGCGCTCGCGCTCGGCAATCTGGTCACGCAGGGCGGCATTGATCGAAGCCAGTTCTTCGGTCCGCTCCAGCACCCGGCGTTCCAGAGTGGCATTGGCTTCACGCAGGGAATCGGCCTGGCGCTTGCGCTGCAGGGCGTTGGCGATGTGGTAGGAAACGAAAATCAGGATTTCCTGGTCGCGCAAGGTATAACGATGGCTGTGGTCGTAACACTGGGTCGCCATGACCCCGACCGTATGTCCGTCGTAAATCAGGGGCACGCCCAGCCAGCTCACCGAGCGTGAACCGTGAGACTGCAGTTCGCCGATCTTTTCCTTGGCTTCGATGAAAGCGCGGTCGGCAAGCAGTGGTCGACCGCTGTTGAGCACATACTCGGTCAGGCCCAGAGCCAGATCGCGGGTGGGTCGCCGGGCGTCGAACTCGTCGATGGAATAAGGGAACTCCAGTTGTTTGCGGTTCTGGCTCAACAACGCAATGAAGAAATTGCGGGCATTGATCAGGCTGCCGATCACGGCATGCACGGCGGCATAGAACTCGTCCAGACTGCCACCGATGGAACCCAGTTGGGCAATCTGGAACAAGGCTCGCTGCAACTGCTCGGCCCGCTCGCGTTCAAGCACCTGTTCTTGCAGCTTGATATTGGCCCGGTGCAATTCCTCGGTGCGCTCGCGTACGCGCAACTCCAGTTCCTCGTGGGCGCGCAAGCGCTCCAGCGCCGTGGCCACGTGCTGGGCCACAAAGGTCAGCAAGGCGCGGTCTTCATCGCTGTAGTGATGCGCCGGGTCGTAACTTTGCACCACCAGCACGCCAACCGCGATGCCGGCACGCAGCAGCGGCACGCCCAGCCAGTCCTCGGACTGGGGGCCATGACCGACTTCGGGCAAACCCCGGGTCTGGCGCAACTGCCGTGACGCCCCCAGCAGGGTTTCTCCACTACGCAAGACTTCCAGGGTCAGCGAGCCCTCCCACTGACTGGCGGGAAACACCCCCGCGGCTTGCGCATGGTGATCCTGCTCGTCACGAAAATAGGGCAGCGACAGCAGTTGATGCTCGGGATCGTAAAGGGCGATGTAAAAGTTTTCCGCATAAGTCAATTCGGCCACGATCCGGTGGATCTCGGCCAGAACCTGATCCATGGCCCGTTCACCGCTGGCCAGATCCGCGATGCGGTACAAGGCACGCTGCAAGCGCTCCGCCCGGGCCAGACGCTCCACGGATCGATGCAGGCGTTCCAGTTCCATGGCATCGGGCAAATGCCGCTGCAAAAAAGTGGTGGTGTGGGCCACGAACTCGCGACCCATCGACTCCTGACCCGGAACAAAGCGACAAACCAGTACCCCCAGGCGCTGCTCGCCGGCCACCAGCACGCTGGCATCCCAACCCTCCGGCAACGAGCAGGTCTGCCCCTGCCAGAAAGTGTCCGCCAAGGTGAGTGCCACCGGATCGACGAGAGCATCGCCACCCACCGCGACCAGACCATCACCCGCATCGGCAACCCAGAAGGAGAAGCACGCCATGCCGGTATTGAGTTGTGACCAGGCGTGCAGCGACTGCAGCAAAGGCTGCAGATGCCGGCTCAAGGAAGTCGGCTCCGCCCTGGGAAAAGCCGGCGGCTCGACATGAGGCACTTTCGGGTCGTACATCGTTTCCTGGCCTTTCAAGCTCCTGGTTTCCCGATACTCGGCGGGACCCGTTGCGGGTTCGGTTTCACTACCGGCAAGGGTACACGCTCAACCGCGTTTCATCTCTTGCAGCTCTCATCCAGCCCGACATTATCCAGGCTCATCGAGAGCCATGGAT
>CAYRJS010000313.1:0-3465 GCA_964424535.1 uncultured Aquimonas sp. | reverse complement strand
CGCCGGAGCAATGCAAGATGACGACTTTGCCTGATACCTTCCCTGCCTTTCGTATCCACCAGAACGACAACGACACGCGCGCCGGCATCGAGCAGGTGGCGCTGGAGGATCTTTCACCCGGCGAGGTGGTGATCCGGGTTGAATGGTCCTCGGTCAACTACAAGGACGCCCTGGCCGGAACCGGCAAGGGGCGAATCCTGCGCAAGTCGCCCCTGATCGGCGGCATCGATGCGGCCGGGCATGTCGTGGCTTCGACGGTGGCCGATTTCTCGCCCGGTGATGCCGTCATCGTCACCGGCTGCGGTCAGTCGGAAACCCGCGACGGCGGCTATGCGGCTTATCTGCGTGCCGAAGCGGCCAGCGTCATTGCCCTGCCTCAGGGCCTGGACCTGCGTGAAGCCATGTTGCTGGGCACGGCCGGTTTTACTGCGGCTCTGGCCTTGTTGCGCATGGAGCGTCTGGGCCAGCGCCCGGATATGGGCCCGATCGTGGTCACCGGGGCCAGCGGTGGTGTCGGTTCGATCGCCATCGATGTGCTGACCCAGGCCGGCTACGAGGTACACGCCATCACCGGCAAGCTCGACCAGCTCGATTACCTCACTGCCCTGGGCGCCCGTCAGGTCATCTCGCGGGAAAACCTGTACTGGGGTCAGCGCCCCCTGGAGACCATCCATTGGGCTGGGGCTCTGGATGGTGTTGGCGGGGACATGCTCGATGGCCTGACCCGGGTGATCGGCCCGGGTGGCTGCATCGCCAGTTACGGCATGGCCGGCGGCATCGAGCTGCACACCACGGTGTTGCCTTTCATCTTGCGCGCCGTGTCCCTGGTGGGTGTCTCGGCCAGCAATGCCCCTCGGGCTGATCGCGAACAGGTCTGGGCGCAATTGGCCGGTCCCTGGCGGCCGCGCCATCTTGATCTGATCTTCAACCGCGAAATCGGTCTGGAGGATTTGCCCCGGGGATTCCAGACCCTGTTGGAAGGTCGAGCCCGGGGCCGGATACTGGTAAAGTTGCCTCAAGCGTGAGCACAATCTCGGGAAAGCCTTTAATTTCACGGCTTGCACACACCGGAAATCAGCGTTGGTCGACTCACTTTGAGCGCCTGTCGACGCTTCCGGCATTCAGCCCTTCAACCTGACCAGACAAACAGCTAGAATCGGGCAAAACAGGGTGCCGTCATCGCAGACGGTCACAGCTAGAGCAAGAGGGACCTATGGCACGTGTTCTGATCGTTGACGATTCTCCTTCCCAGTTGATGGGCATGAAGCTCATCATTGAGCGGCTTGGCCACGAGGCCTTGACGGCCGAGGACGGTGCCTTGGGGGTGGAAGCGGCCAAGCGGGAAATGCCCGACTTGATCCTGATGGACGTGGTGATGCCCAACCTCAATGGGTTCCAGGCCACACGCTCCATTTCCAAAAACCCCGATACCGCCCATATCCCGATCATCCTGGTCACCACCAAGGATCAGGAAACCGACCGCGTCTGGGGCATGCGCCAAGGGGCCAAGGCCTATCTGACCAAGCCGGTCAACGAAGGGGCATTGATCAAGTTGGTGAAGGAACTGCTTCCGGCCTGATCCACTTCCGGCCGGCACTGTCGCCGACCGTTGCTGTCACCATTCAAAGCCGCGCGTCACGCACGTGCGGCTTTCGCATGTTCAGCCCTTGCGAACCAGATTGACCACGCTGGAAAAGTCCAGCTTGCCGCGTCCAGCCTGGCTGTTCATCGAATACAGATTGCGCGCCAGCTCCCCAAGCGGAATCGAGGCCCCGGTTCCCAGCGCGGCTTCGGCCGCCAGACCCAGGTCCTTGAGCATCAGATCATTGCCAAAGCCGCCCTCGTAACCGCGCGAGGCCGGGGCGTTGGGCAATACGCCCGGCCAGGGATTGCACACCTCCGTGGCCCAACTGCGGCTGGTGCTGACCGCCATCATTTGCGACAACTCGCTGGCATCAAGCCCGTGGGCCACACCCAGGGCGATAGCTTCGCCAGTGGCTGCCATGATCACACCCAGGGCCATGTTGTTGCACAGCTTGGCGACCTGACCGGCGCCGGCACCACCCATGTGAAAGATGTTCTTGCCCATGGCAGACAACACGGGCCGAGCGCGTTCCAGGGCGGCATCTTCACCACCGACGATAAAGGTCAGGGTGCCGGCCGTGGCCCCGGCGGTGCCACCGGAAACCGGCGCATCGATCATGGGCAATCCGCGCGCAGCGGCAGCCTCGGCCACCTTGCGTGCCGAAGCCGGAGCGATGGTGCTCGAATCGATCACCAGGGCATCGGCCTCGATATGCGCCAGGATGCCGTCCTTGCCCAGATACAGACCTTCGACGTGACGGCTGGCCGGCAGCATGGAAATCACGATCTGCGCGCCTTTGACGGCCTCAACTGCAGTAGCGGCGATACGCGCACCAGCAGCCGCAGCGGCTTCAAGCGCGGCAGGAACCAGGTCAAAAGCCTGCACCGGGAACCCGGCCTTGACCAGGTTGACGGCCATCGGTCCACCCATATGCCCCAGACCAATAAAGGCGATAGTGGGTTGTGCTGTCGTGGTCATGGCGATGTCCTCATGAATGGCGAAATGTAGAACGCAGCTTGCTGCGCTCTACTGCAAGGGTTTGCGTTGCGGATCGTTTTGGCCCAGATCGGCCAGCGGATGGGTTCCGGTGGACCAGGACGGGGTAAAGAAGTTCTCGATAAAGGCCCCGTCGGTTTCCGCCAGCGTGGCCGGATTCCAGCGCGGGTTCTTGTCCTTGTCGACCAGGAGCGCGCGGATGCCCTCGGCAAAATCGCCGTGTTCGGCGCAACGCAAAGCCGCGATCTGTTCCAGTTGGAAGACTTCGGCCAACGACAAACGTGCGGCACGACGCTGGATCTCCCAGGACAGACGGATCGAGGATGGACACCCACGTGCCAGTCCCGCCTGTGCCTTCTGCCACCACGGATCATCCATGGCGGTTGCGGCAATGGCGGCCACGGCCGTCTCCAATGAATGCCCCGCACAGCAGGCATCGATCTGTGCGCGCAGCTGCTGCAGCGGGCCGGCTTCAAGTCCATCCAAGGCAAATCCACGCAACACTTCATCAAGATGGGCGGCATCGTCAACAGCGTTCGCGTGCCAGCTTGTCGTGGTCAGGGCCTGCACCAATTCGTCGTAGCGTTCGCCGGCTACGGCATGGTCGGCAAAACCGGCATAAATCGCATCGGCAGCATTGATACTGGCTCCAGTCAGCGCCAGAAAGCGTCCGCTGGCACCCGGTGCACGTGCCAGCATCCAACTGCCGCCCACATCCGGAAACAGGCCGATGCCGATTTCCGGCATGGCCAAGCGCGAAGTTTCGGTGACCACGCGATGGCTGGCGCCGGCCATCAGGCCAATGCCGCCACCCATGACGATGCCCTGGCCCCAGCACAGGATCGGCTTGGGATAGGCATGGATCTGATAGTCCAGGCGGTACT
>CAYRJS010000312.1:0-3479 GCA_964424535.1 uncultured Aquimonas sp. | reverse complement strand
AGCGCAGGGCTTCGCCATTGCCGAAACCGATTTCCAGTACTCGCTCGGTTCTACGACCAAACAGGGCGTCAAAATCGCGTGGCTGGCCGCTGAAGTCCAGTCCGTACTTTGCCCAATGCTGCGCGAAAGCCCGCTCCTGCGCTGGCGTCAGACGACCCTGGCGCAATACGAAACTGCGGATCGGACGCAGATGATGGGGTCTTGCAGCAGTGTCCCGGGTCTCGTTCATCCGTCAATGCCACCTGTCCGAAAATCCCGTCGCAGGTGCGTTTGCCGTGATGACACGACCCGCGCCAGGCTGGTGGTGTGCAGGTGGCGGAAGAAGATCGTGGCGTCCATGGCCTGATTATCGCCTTGTTTGCCGTTCAGGCCCAAGCCGCCCGTCCGCCTGGAACAGCCACAGCCGCAGTCAACGTTCATTTCCTGCCTGCGCTGACGATGAAAACAACCCGCCAAGCCACATTTCCGGCCGCATGTCTTGCTGGTATGATGCTGATCCTGCGCGGGTGTAGTTCAATGGTAGAACGGCAGCTTCCCAAGCTGCATACGAGGGTTCGATTCCCTTCACCCGCTCCAACTGCGCAGAAATAAAAAACCCGGCCTTGAGCCGGGTTTTTTGCAGTTGTTGGTCGGGGAGACAAGATTTGAACCTGCGACTTCTACGTCCCGAACGTAGCGCTCACGTGAAAACGGGTTCAATGGTGTTTTGTGGACGCACGAAATGATGCGTGAGCTGAAAAGGCGCCAGCCATCAGGTTGATATCAGCACCGCCGATACCGGTACCACGAGCCATGTTCTGCCATTCGTCGACCGCTTCGGCGACTTCACCCACGACCTGTCGTGCCTGATCATCGTCAAGGCCATAGAACGCTGCCGTATCAAGGACCGTTTCCAGACTTGGCCGATTGTCCGCATCGTCCAGGCACAGGACGTGGTCGGCCTTGTCGATATTGGGATTGATGTCGAAGGCGGGAGCCAGTCGCCATCCCGTCTTGCCCAAGATAAAGCCATGGTTGCGCAAGTGATCGTCGCGGTTGCCGATCGCGACATTGAAGGCGACGCGGCGAAACAACTGCGCCAGATCGCCGTCCGCGTGAGCAGCATCGCCCTGGGCGCGGATGAATTGCGCCAGTTCAAGGTAGCTGGTGTCTTCGCTGTACCCCTTGCGCAGCAAAGTCATGGCGGAAGCATAAAAACGCCGCGTGCCAAGTGCCCGATCGAAGCGTTGGGTACAGAAGGTGTGGAGGTCATTGCCCAATCTGATCATCCTTGCCGGTGGCACGTCCACGCCTGCTTTTCGGGCCAGTTGGTGGGCGACGAACTCCCAGGCTCCGATGTCACGATCGTCGTCGCGAGCGGGAAACTTGGCGATACAGAGTGTGCCATCGGCTTCGGTGAAGTTGGCCTTCGGCCTGGCTCCACCCAGCGAGGCACCCGGTGCGACGAGTACGGCCAGCCACCGGCGCAGGGCATCGAGATCATCGATGCGACGGTTGCTGAGTTGCCAGGCTACAGCTTCCAATTCGCGCAGGGTGGTCACGGGTGGTGCCGCCATCGTTTCGGCACCAAGGAAAGTTTCCGTGCCCGGCCGACGAAAGCGCAAGGCGCCTTGACGGGTTTGATCTTGCACACCTATCAGAAAATCCCACGCGTAAAGTGTGCGAGGAGGTCGCTGCTCGTCCCTGGCTTGCAGCGCCTCCCGACGCTTCATGAGGGTCTGGCCCCATCGATCAGGCGATGAGTCCAGAAAGATGCCGAAGTTGCCAAGTTCCGGCTTCGGGAAAAAGGGGGATTCGTCGAGTGACAGATCCGGATCAAGGGCGAATGCCCGTGGGTCTTGCAACCACTCCCGGTTGTAGTGGAAGCGGATCTGGCCACGGTCGTGTGCCAGCGTGCCGACATGGCACAGCGGACTCAGATCGCTGTCGAGCCAAACTTCCAGCCTGTTGTCAGGTGTGGTCATGGCGAAGGCTTCACCTCGTGGGACAGTGATGTGTCAGTGCGGTCAGTGGCGCGGGATTGGCGTGTTGGCGGTGGTGCCAAAGCCAGATCCTGGAGTTTCCGACCAACTTTGTCGTCGGCAGCCAAGGCTTGAAGATCGGTTTCCAGACCGAGCACGGCCAATACCCGAACGTAGGAACCCAGCGTCGCCCCCGGATGGCCGGCCTCCACCTTGTACAAGGTACTGCGCGAAATGCCGGCCCGCTGCGCCACCACAGCGTTGCTCAGCTTGCGCCGCAGACGGGCAAGACGTAATCGCTCGCCCAATTCGGAGAGTAGGCGTTGTTCCTGCGGAAACACGACGGGTGATTTGCGAGGCATGCTCACCATTTTAGACAATTTACACAAATTTTGTCCAAAATAGCGTAAATATGCAGATTTTGATCAGGATGCCGTTGAGTGAATGGGGTGACACAGCAGGATGCAGCGCAGATGCTCAGCAGACCTGCGCTTCCATATTTGTTGGTGCGTTTTGGTGTTGACTCAGATAGCCGACGACCAAGTCTGCGATGGGCTGCGGTTGCCCCGTCGACATAAAAAACCCGGCCTTGCGCCGGGTTTTTTGCAGTTGTTGGTCGGGGAGACAGGATTTGAACCTGCGACTTCTACGTCCCGAACGTAGCGCTCTACCAGGCTGAGCTACACCCCGAACTGCGAGCCGTGCATTGTACAGTCACCTGTTGGGTCTGGGCAAGCAGATTACGGCTTTGGGGGAGGCGGTTGCAGGTGCGATCTGTCGTGGCTGGTGCCGTTACAATGACGGGCTCGCATCGTACTCAGTCTTTGAGGATTTCACCTTGATCAAGCCCCGTACCCCGCCTGGCGTCATGGAGCTGTTGCCACGTGACCAGATCGCTTTCCAGCAGATGCTCGATACCATCCGGCGAAACTTCGAGCGCTTCGGGTTCTTGCCGATCGAAACCCCGGCCTTTGAACTGTCGCAGGTGCTGTTGACCAAGACCGGTGGGGAAACCGAGCGCCAGGTCTATTTCGTCCAGTCCAGCGGGGCGCTGGAACAGGGTGATACGCCGGAGATGGCCCTGCGTTTTGACCTGACCGTGCCTCTGGCGCGCTATGTGGCTGAGCACGAGCATGCGCTGAGCTTTCCTTTCCGGCGCTACCAGATGCAGCGGGTCTATCGTGGCGAGCGGGCCCAGCGTGGACGTTTTCGTGAGTTCTATCAGTGTGATATCGATGTCATCGGCAAGGATGATTTGAGCGTGCGTTATGACGCCGAAATCCTGGCGGTGATCTTTGCTGTCTTCAGCGAATTGGCGATCGGCAAGTTCACCATCCAGCTCAACAATCGCAAGCTGATGCGCGGCTTTTTTGAGAGCCTGGGGATTGCCGGTGACGAGCACCAGACGCGGGTATTGCGTGAGGTCGACAAGCTCGACAAGCGCGGCAGCGAGGCGGTGCGTGCGACGCTGGTGAGTGAGGAATTCGGTTTGGCCCAGGAAGTCGTCGATCGCATCCT
>CAYRJS010000311.1:2308-3502 GCA_964424535.1 uncultured Aquimonas sp. | reverse complement strand
TCTTCCTCGATGCGCTGGGTCATCTGCAGGCCCAGTTCGGTGTGGGCCATTTCCCGGCCACGAAAGCGCACCACCACTTTGACCCGATCGCCATCGGCCAGGAAGCGGCGCATGTTGCGCATCTTGATCTGGTAGTCACCGACATCGGTCACCGGGCGGAATTTGACTTCCTTGATGTCGACCTGCTTCTGCTTTTTCTTGGCGGCGGCCTGCTTCTTCTGTTGCTCGAAGCGGAACTTGCCGAAATCCATGATGCGGCAGACGGGCGGATCGGCGTTGGGTTGGATCTCGACCAGATCCATGCCGGCATCCTCGGCCGCTTGCAGGGCTTCTTCACGCGAAAGAATACCCAGCATTTCGCCATCATCGCCAATGACGCGCATGCGGGGCACACGAATATCGGCGTTCTTGCGGTTCAATTTGTCGGTACTGATACAGGTGTCCTCAAAGGTGGATGAAGCGTCCGGCTCGCAAACTCAGGCGAGCGGACCACGTTCTGCAACAAGGCGCGCGGCAAAGTCGTCCAGTGACATTGACCCCAGATCTTCCCCCGCTCGCGTGCGCACCGCGACCGTGCCGTTTTCCTTCTCCCGGTCACCAATCACCAGAAGATAGGGAACACGTTGCAGGGTGTGCTCGCGAATCTTATAGCCAATCTTCTCGTTTCTCAAGTCCGTCTCGATCCGGAAGCCTTGATTTGCAAGGGCTTTTCCAGCGGCCTTGACGGCATCGGCCTGGGCATCGGTGATGTTCATCAACACCGCCTGCACTGGCGCCAGCCAGCTCGGGAACTGACCGGCGTGATGTTCGATGAGGATACCGATGAAACGCTCCATCGAACCCACGATGGCCCGGTGCAGCATCACCGGATGGCGGCGGTTGCTTTCTTCATCGACATATTCGGCGCCCAGGCGACCGGGCATCATGAAATCCACCTGCATCGTGCCCAGTTGCCAGGTGCGGCCAATGGCATCACGCAGGTGATATTCGATCTTGGGACCGTAGAAGGCGCCTTCGCCCGGCAGTTCCTCCCAATCCACATCGCAGGCGCCCAGGGCCTTGCGCAAGGCGGCTTCGGCCTTGTCCCAGGTGGCATCGTCGCCCAGGCGCGGCTCGGGTCGCAGGGCGATCTTGATCTGGATATCCTCGAAACCAAAATCCCGATACACCTTGAGGGCTTGGCGATGGAACGCC
>CAYRJS010000311.1:0-2298 GCA_964424535.1 uncultured Aquimonas sp. | reverse complement strand
GGCTTCGATCTGGGATTCGGTGCAGAAGATATGCCCGTCATCCTGAGTGAAACCGCGCACCCGCAAGATGCCGTGCAGGGCGCCGGAAGGCTCGTTGCGGTGGCAGGAACCGAATTCGCCAAAGCGGATCGGCAGGTCACGGTAGCTGTGCAGGCCCTGCTTGAAGATCTGCACATGGCCGGGACAATTCATCGGGCGCACGGCGTAGGTGCGCTTTTCCGATTCGGTAAAAAACATGTTTTCCTTGTAATTGTCCCAGTGCCCGGACTTCTTCCACAGGCTGACATCGAGAATCTGCGGGCAGCGCACCTCGCCATAACCGCCCTCGCGATAGACCCCGCGCATGTAGTTCTCGACGATCTGCCAGATGGCCCAGCCCTTGGGGTGCCAAAACACCAGCCCGGGCGCTTCTTCTTGCAGATGGAACAATTCCTGCTGCTTGCCGATGCGGCGGTGGTCGCGCTTTTCCGCTTCCTCGATACGCTGGATATAGGCCTTGAGCTGCTTGGCATCGGCCCAGGCCGTGCCATAGATGCGCTGCAACTGCTCGTTTTTCGAATCCCCGCGCCAGTAGGCACCGGAAACCCGGGTCAGGTGGAAGGCCTTGAGAAAGCGCGTATTGGGTACGTGCGGACCACGGCACATGTCCACGTATTCTTCGTGGTGATACAGGCCCATCTGGGTCACTTCCGGGCCCATGTCCTCGATCAGGCGCAGCTTGTAGTCCTCGCCGCGATCCTGGAACACCTTGATGACTTCGGCACGCGGAGTCATGCGCTTGATGACGTCGTAATCCTTGGCGATCAGTTCGCCCATGCGCTTTTCGATCGCCGCCAGATCCTCGGGCGTGAAGGCGCGTTCGTACCAGATGTCGTAGTAAAAACCGTCTTCGATCACCGGACCGATCACCATCTTGGCGTCCGGATACAGTTGCTTGACCGCATGACCGACCAGGTGGGCGCAGGAATGGCGGATGATCTCGACGCCTTCCGGATCCTTGGGCGTGATGATGGAAAGCCGGGCGTCGTGATCGATCACCTCACAGGCATCGACCAGATGGTCGTCCAGGCGACCGGCCACGGTGGCCTTGGCCAGGCCCGGGCCAATGGACTGGGCCACTTGCATCACGGTCACAGGATGGTCGAACTCGCGGCGGCTGCCGTCGGGAAGGGTAATGGCGATCATGCAAATTCTCCGCTTCCCGTCGCAGGGGAAGTCCAGAAATCAGGTTGAATCAAGAAGGTGGAGGACGGAAAGGTCCGTCGGGCCAGAGAGGCCGAGTGTTTGTCAGGCAGGACGTCGAGTTGACATGTCGCACACTGTTCCAGCGATTACCCGCCGGGCTCCTTCTTGCAAGGTCATCGAAAATGTGATGACAGCTCGTGATTATGCGCTCAAAACGCGTTTCGATCAATGCAGGTATTTTGTACGTCGCCTATACGCGAGCGACGTTCAGCCCTCTCGAACGTTTTGATTTTTCCAACCCGTCGGTGGCGTAGCACCGACCTACTCGGGTGCGCATGGTCATTGTAGGTCGCCTATACGCGGGCGACGTTTTGGTTTCTCAATCCGGCGGGGACGCAGCCCCAGCCTGCAAGCTATAAAAACTGTCGCACCGCCTGCTCGGCTTCGGCCTGATCGCGTTCGGGATCAAACCAGCGTGCATCCAGTTCGCGGCGCAGCCAGGTGAGCTGGCGCTTGGCCAGTTGCCGGGTGGCAAACAGCGCCCGCTGCTGGAATTGGGCCAGGTTGCCGTTGCCATCCAGATACTCCCAAGCCTGGCGGTAACCCACGGCCCGCATCGACGGCAGCTCCGGGGTCAAACGTGGATCAGCGCGCAAGGCTTCAACCTCCTGCAAAAAGCCCTGCGCCAGCATCTGTTCCAGACGCTGCTCGATACGCGCATGCAACACGGCGCGATCGCCGGGAGCTACCACCAGTTTCAGCACCCGCCACGGAAAGATCGTGTGTTGGGGCGGTTGTTGCCAGTGGCTCAGTGGTCGTCCCGTCAAGCGGAATACCTCCAGCGCGCGCTGGATACGTTGGCTGTCGGCGGGTTGGATACGGGCAGCCGCAACTGGGTCGATGGTCGCCAACTCGGCATGCAGCGCAGCCCAGCCACACTCGGAGGCTTCGGCGGCGATATGCGCGCGCACGCTGGCATCCGCTTCCGGCAGTTCGGAAAGCCCACTCAGCAAGGCATGGAAATACAGGCCGGTGCCGCCTACCAACAAGGGCACCTGCCCGGCGTCGGTGATGGCAGCCATCTCGCGGCGGGCATCCTGGGTAAACTCCGCC
>CAYRJS010000310.1:0-3528 GCA_964424535.1 uncultured Aquimonas sp. | reverse complement strand
TGCCTTCGATCCTGTTTGTCTGCATGGGCAATATCTGTCGCTCGCCTTTGGCCGAGGGCATGGCTCGGATGAGCCTGGCGAATGCGGGCATCAAAGCGCGGCTGGATTCGGCGGGTACTCACGACTATCACCCGGGAAGTCCTCCGGACAGTCGTGCCCGTGCGGTGGCGCGGGAATTTGGCTTTACCATCGACGACTTGCGGGCGCGACAGGTCGTGGCCGAGGATTTCCAGCGTTTTGACTGGATGCTGGCCGCCGATGTCGACAATCTGGCCTTGTTGCGTCAGCGGCAGCCGCGTGGCAGTCACGCCCGCGTGTCCTTGCTGTTGCCTTGGTGTGGACTTGCGGGCGAGGAGGATCTGGTCGATCCCTACTATGGTGATATGGATGGTTTCCGCGTTACGGCCCGTTTGTTGCAGGAAGCCATGACAGGTTTGCTGCATCGGCTCCCGTCGCAGGCATAATGGGCTGGCCTCCACGATGAATCCGGCATTGTCATGAGCGACCTCCAGCTGGCTCCCGAGCTTTCGCCCAGTCTTGATTGGGTCAATGGGTCTGCCCAGGACATGACCGCGTTGCGGGGCCGCGTTCTGGCCTTGGCGTTCTGGCACGCCGGCTCGGCTACCTGCGCCAATCTGTTGGCCGAGCTGACGCAGTTGCAGATCCAGTTTGCCGATGGCCTAACCGTCATTGGCTTGCATGTGCCCAAATTCGATGCCCAGCGCGATGCCGCCTTTGTGGCTCAGGCGGTGAATCGTCTGGGCGTGCGTTTCCCGGTGGCCAGCGATGCCAATGCCGTTGCCTGGCAACATTACGGCGTGCGGGCCTGGCCGTCGGTGGCCCTGGTGGACGCGCTGGGCAATCTGATCGAGATCATCGGCGGTGATCAACAGCTTGAAGTCCTGGAAGAACGCATTGCCAAATTGCTGGATGAGGCGGGTGAAAAAGGCCAGCGGGTGTACGCCAACGCCCAGGCCGTGGTGCGGCCGGAACCGATTACCGAAGTTGCCTTTCCCAGCGGTTTGGCTGTGACCGAAGAACGCCTGTATGTCAGCGATACGGGCCACCACCGGGTGCTGGAGTGTGATCATGAAGGCCGTGTGCTGCGGGCCTTTGGCTATGGCAGTACCGGTCTGGTCGACGGACTGGGTTTGGCGGCGGCATTCAATACCCCGATTGGCCTGGCGCTGGTCAAGAATCTGCTGTACGTGGCCGATACCGGCAACCATGCCATTCGTCGTATCCAGCTGGATACCGGCGAGGTGTCGACACTGTGCGGCAATGGCGTCAACGGACTGCCGCAGCCGGTTGCCGATGCCCGGCGTGATCCATTGATGCTGGATCGCCCACGTGGCGTGGCTGCCGATGCTTCGCGCTTGTTGGTGGCAATGACCGGCAGCAACCAGATCTGGATCCTGGATCTGAACACCCATGCTTTTCGCCCCGTGGCCGGTTCGGGCCGCCTGGGCTTGAGTGATGGCATCGGTGCCCTGGCCGATCTGGCCCAACCTGCGGGCATGGTCCTGGCCCAGAACACGCTGTATTTCTGTGACAGCCAATCATCGTCCTTGCGCCGTCTGCAACTGGACAATGGTCATGTCGACACCCTGATCGGGCAGGGCGTGTTCGACTTCGGCAACGAAGAAGGCGATCGTGATCTGGCCCTTCTGCAATACCCCCTGGACGTGGCACTTGACCCCACGGCGCCGATGCTGTGGATCGCCGACACCTACAACAACGCCATGGGTGCCTGGCATCTGGAAGGCGGTGGCCTGGTGCGATTTCCCCTGGAGCACCCCTTGCGTATGCCCTCGGCCATCGCCAGTTCCGGTTCCCATCTGTGGATCGCCAATACCGATGCCCATGAAGTCCTGCGCATGGATGTGGCCACAGGCCAGATCGTGGTCTTGCCGATGAGCGCCTAGACTGCGTAACGTGGTGAGTGGGAAATGTCCGGACAATTGCAGGATCCAGCCAATAGCCAGGCCCAGGCGGCCTTCGACGGCAAGCGTTTTGCCCGCGAACTGACCCGGGCTCCGGGCGTGTACCGCATGTACGCTGCCGATGGCAGCCTGTTGTACGTGGGCAAGGCCGCGTCCTTGAAAAGCCGGGTTTCGAGCTATTTCGTGGTGACTGACCGCAGCCCGCGCCAGCGTGCCATGCTGGCGCAACTGGCGCGCATGGAAGTGACCGTCACCCGCACCGAAGGCGAGGCCCTGCTGCTGGAAAACCAGCTCATCAAGACCCTCAAGCCGCGCTACAACGTGCAGTTGCTCGATGACAAGAGCTACCCCTACATCTACATCAGCACTGAAGACGAATTTCCCCGCATCACTTTTTACCGGGGTACGCGCAATCTGCCGGGGCGTTTTTTCGGCCCGTATCCGAATGCGACCGCCGTACGTGAAACCCTCAATATCATCCACAAGGTGTTCAATCTGCGCTCGTGCGAGGACAGCGTGTTTCGCAACCGCAGCCGGCCCTGTCTGCAATACCAGATCGGTCGTTGCAGTGCTCCGTGCGTGGGCTATATCTCGGCGGAGGAATACCGCGCCAATGTGCGCCGTGCCGAGCTGTTTCTGGATGGCCACAACGATGTGCTGGTGGAGGAACTGGAAAAGAGCATGGAGCAGGCCAGCGCAGCGCTGGAATTCGAACGTGCGGCTTCGTTGCGCGACCAGATCGCCAATCTGCGCAAGATGCAGGCCCGCCAGTATGTGGAAGCCGACCAGGCCGACATGGATGTGCTGGCCTGCGTGGTGGAGCAGGGCATGGCTTGCGTGGTGGTGCTGGGCTTTCGTGCCGGCCTGAACCTGGGCACGCAGAATTATTTTCCTCGTACCAGTGGCGCCGATGAACCGGGTGAAGTTCTGGGGGCCTTCGTGACCCAGTACTACGCCAATCGCAGCCCGCCGCAGGAGGTGATCCTGAGTCAGGCCATCGAGGAACCGGATCTGGTCGAGCGCCTGTTGAGCGAGCGCCGGGGTGGCCGGGTGCAATTGAAAACCTCGGTGCGGGGCGAGCGGGCGCGTTACCGCGAATGGGCCTTGCGCAATGCCGAAATCGCCCTGACGGCGCGCCTGGGCAGTGAAGCCACGCAGCGGTCACGCCTGACGGCGTTGCAGCAGTTGCTTGGAATGGATGAGCCGCCCCAGCGCATCGAGTGTTTCGATATCAGTCACACCATGGGTGAGGCCACAGTGGCTTCGTGCGTGGTGTTTGATGCCGATGGTCCGGTGCGCGGCCAATACCGGCGTTTCAATATCACCGATATCACTCCGGGTGATGATTACGCCGCCATGCACCAGGCCCTGGAACGGCGCTTCAAGCGCGCCCTGGAAGAGGGCGTATTGCCGGATCTGTTGTTGATCGACGGTGGCAAGGGGCAGTTGCACCAGGCCAGCCAGGTTCTGGCCGGGCTGGATATCCACACAGTGGCCCTGATTGGCGTGGCCAAGGGCAGTGCCCGGCGGGCCGGGGATGAGGATCTGGTGTTTCCGGATGGGCGTGCGATCCATCCCGGGGCTG
>CAYRJS010000309.1:0-3557 GCA_964424535.1 uncultured Aquimonas sp. | reverse complement strand
CTCATCCGCGCGCTCCCGCGCAAGCCCCGCCTGCCGTTGCAGCAAGCCAGACCTCCGGGCCACCGCACCTGGATTGCGCCAACGTTTGGCCACTCTCCTTTTGCGCCAGCCGGGTTGATGCTGCTTCGGCCTGGTCCAGTAGTGCTCCACTGGGCGGCTCCCAATGGCTATCTTCCTGTTTCCAAAGGAAAACAATTGCAACAAGTTGAGTCCATCATCGGAGCCACACTCACACGCCATGCCCCATAAGACGCTGATGTTTCGACCGCTCGGTGATAGGATGCTTCAATGTAAGGATGTGAGGTGCGCCACACCGATTGATCATTTGGTGTGCGGTGTCAATTGAGGGGTAACATGAGTAATAAAACAGTCTCATGCGTCGACTTGTTCTGCGGCGCGGGCGGGCTGACGCATGGATTCATATTAGAAGGGTTGCCTGTTGTTGCGGGTATTGACCTCGATCCCGCCTGCCGCTTTCCCTATGAAGAGAACAATGGAAAAGCCCAATTCGTCGAGCGTGACATCAGTGAAGTCACGGTTGACGAACTCAGAGAATTGTTCGGCGCTGCTGATCTGACAGTTTTGGCGGGCTGTGCTCCGTGCCAACCGTTCTCAACCTATGCTCAGCGTTACGAAATTGATGGCAAAGAGGGCAAGTGGGGCTTGCTGTACCAATTCGCACGCCTCGCCGAGGGCGCTATGCCCGATGTCATCACGATGGAAAATGTGCCGACCGTTGCCAAGCATGAAGTGTTCCGAGACTTTGTTGATACGCTGAAACAGCTTGGCTATGAGGTCTGGCACGACGTCGTTGATAGCTCCCTCTACGGCGTCCCACAAATGCGGCGGCGGATGGTGTTGCTGGCTTCAAGACATGGCTGCATTGAAATGATCCCGCCAACTCACAAGAAAGCCAGGACAGTCAGGCAAGCTATTGGTCGTTTGCGACCCCTGAGCGCAGGGGAGTCTGCACCAAGAGATAAGCTGCACGTCAGCTCGACCTTGTCCAAGAAGAACATCAGGCGTATCCGCGCTTCTAAGCCTGGAGGCACATGGCGTGACTGGCCAAGGCACCTAGTTGCTGACTGCCACCGTGCGGAGAGTGGACGCACCTATCCGGGTGTCTATGGCCGCATGGAGTGGAATAAGCCAGCACCAACAATGACGACGCAATGCTACGGGTTCGGTAATGGTCGTTTCGGCCATCCGGAGCAAGATCGCGCTATCTCTTTGCGTGAAGCTGCCATCCTCCAGAGCTTTCCACGGAATTATGTGTTCATTCCAAAGGGTGGCGAAGTTAGCTTCAAGGTGCTCGGCCGGCTTATTGGCAACGCCGTTCCTGTCGATTTGGGGCGGGCCATCGCTCGCAGCATCAATCACCACCTCGAAGTGGTTGTAGCCGTGTGATGACTTGAGGATAACGAGCGAGGCATGGGTATCTCGAACGATCGGCAGACGCAGACATACCGTGCTCGCCCAGAGCCTGGGCAGCTCGTGGATGTTCGACGCCGCAAGTGGGTTGTGGCCGAAGTCAGTGCAGCAACACTCGAAACTGGAGCAAGTGCGGCCCAACATTGCGTAACGCTTTCGTCCATCGACGAGGATGGTCTCGGCGAGGAACTGGAAGTCGTCTGGGAGATCGAGCCAGGCGCTCAGGTCATCGAACGCGCGGGCCTGCCATCGATCACGGGGCAAGACGACTCAGGCATGCTCGACGCCTTCCTCGATGCCGTGCGCTGGGGCGCGGCCACCAACGCCGACCGTGGGTTTCTCCAAGCGCCGTTCCGCAGCGGTGTCAGCATCGAGGACTTCCAGCTCGATCCGCTGGTGCGCGCCATCGACATGGCGCGCGTCAACCTGCTCATCGCCGACGACGTCGGCCTCGGCAAAACTATCGAAGCCGGTCTGGTCATTCAGGAAATGCTGCTGCGGCACCGCGCGCGCACCGTCCTGATCGTCTGCCCCGCGTCGCTTCAGGAGAAGTGGCGCGTCGAGATGCTGGAGAAGTTTGGCCTCGACTTCCGCGTGGTGGACACCGACTACATCAAGCAGTTGCGGCGCAAGCGCGGCATCCACGCCAACCCGTGGACATCGCATCCGCGCCTCATCACGTCGATGGATTGGGCCAAGGGCGGCGAGGGTTTGCGCGCTATGCGCGACGTGATCCCGCCGCACGTCGGCCATCCGCGCAAGTTCGACCTGCTGGTCGTGGATGAAGCGCACAACGTCGCGCCAGCCGCAGGCGCGCACTATGCACTGGAAAGCCAACGCACGCGCTTCATCCGCGCCATTGGCCCGCATTTCCAGCATCGCCTGTTCCTGACCGCGACGCCGCACAACGGCTACACCGAGTCGTTCACCTCGCTGCTGGAACTGCTCGACGACCAGCGTTTCGCGCGCAACATCCTCCCCGACGAAAAGCGTTTGAGTCAGGTGATGATCCGTCGCTTGAAGAGCGATCTGGTCGATGCGGACGGTAACCCCCTGTACGCCCGGCGCACCTTGCAGGCGCTCGAAGTCCCCTACACGGCGCAAGAACGCGAGATTCACCGCAAGCTCGACGACTACTGCGCCAACCGCGAAAAAGATGCCGAGAAAGCGGGCAACGGCTTCGGCACGGCCTTTGTAAACCGGCTCCTCAAGAAGCGCCTGCTCTCGTCGCCAGCGGCGTTCGCATCCACGCTCGAAAAGCACGTCGCATCGCTGTCCGAAGCACGCCCCGCCAAGCCGGACGCAATGGCCGAACGCATCCTGCACAAGGCCATCCTGAAGGCCGACGAGGACTACGCCGACGACAGCGAGGTTGAGAACGCCCAAGCCGAAGCCATCGAGGAAGCCACGCGTCGCTCGATGCCGTTGACGCCGGAGCAGCGGGCAATGCTGGATGACTTGCGTGGTTGGGCACAGCGCGCCCGCAATCAGGCCGACTCCAAGGCCCAAGCCATCCTCGACTGGCTCACTGCCAATCTCAAACCCGACGGCGAGTGGAACGACCGCCGGGTGATCCTGTTCACCGAATACCGCACCACGCACCAATGGATACATCAAATCCTCGCCAGCCACGGCTTCGGTGGCGAGCGCCTCGGCCTGCTGCACGGTGGCCTCTCCCAAGAAGAGCGTGAGCCCATCAAGGCAGCGTTCCAAGCCTCGCCGCAGGATTCGCCCGTGCGCATCCTGCTCGCCACCGATGCAGCGTCCGAAGGCATCGACTTGCAGAACCACTGCAATCGGCTCATCCACTTGGAGATTCCCTACAACCCCAACGTGATGGAGCAGCGCAACGGGCGTATCGACCGTCACGGTCAGCGCGCGAAGGAAGTGCTGATCTGGCACCCGGTCGATGGCAGCGGTGCGAACGGCGCATCGGTCGGCGGCCACGGCGAGGACATCCTGCGTGCCCTGCGGAAGCTGGATTCGATGCGCGCCGACATGGGCAGCGTCAATCCTGTCATCGCGCCGCAGATGTCCGGCCTCATCGAAGGCTCGCTGAAGGACTTGGACACCCGCATGGCCGAGGCGCGGATCGCCCGGGCCAAGAACTTCGTGCGCGCCGAGCG
>CAYRJS010000308.1:1851-3597 GCA_964424535.1 uncultured Aquimonas sp. | reverse complement strand
TGACCAAGGTTAGCAATGGCTATGACTTGACCATAGCTTACGAGGTGCGTCGAAACTTGATGTACAATCTTGATTTTGTTGCAGTTTTCGAAAAAACGGTAAAACTTGACGGGAAAGGCATTGATTGATCGTCTGGGCCATCGCTTCAACAACCCGGCGTTGCGAGTCCAGGCTTTGACCCATCGCAGTGCCGCAGCCGAGCACAACGAGCGGCTGGAGTTTCTGGGCGATGGACTGGTCAACCTGATTGCGGCCGAAGCCTTGTATCAGCGCTTTCCCCGGGCTGATGAAGGCTGGTTGACGCGGGCCCGGGCGCAACTGGTCTGTGAGGCCGCCTTGGCGGCCATAGCCCGCAAACTGGATCTGGGTAAGCAATTGCATCTGGGGGCGGGGGAGATCAAGACCGGCGGCGAGGCCCGTGATTCGATCCTGGCCGATGCGGTTGAAGCTCTCGCCGGTGCCATCCATCTGGATGCCGGTTTCGAAGCCTGTCGTACCGTGGCGTTGCGCTGGTTCGAGCCAGGCTTGGCCGAATTGGAGCACAGCGGCATCGCCAAGGATGCCAAGACCCGCCTGCAGGAATGGCTGCAAGCACGCGGCTTGCCCTTGCCCGAATATGCTCTGGTGCAGGCTCGTGGCGAAGACCATGACAAGATATTTCAGGTGGCCTGTCGCCTTTCAGAACCGGTGCTGACAGCCAGTGCCGAGGGTCATTCGCGTCGCCAGGCCGAACAGCAGGCGGCACATCGCATTCTGGAGTTGTTGGCAGCGTGAACATGTCGAAGAACGAAGCCCGGACCCACGCCGGTCTGGTGGCCGTGATCGGTCGCCCCAATGTCGGTAAATCCACCCTGGTCAATGCCATGGTGGGCTACAAGGTCAGCATTGTTTCGTCCAAGGCCCAGACCACGCGCCATCGCATCCTGGGTATCGACAGCAGTGCCGCCGGGCAAATCGTGTTCGTCGATACCCCGGGCCTGCACGATGGCGGCAAGAAAGCCATCAACCGCTACATGAATCGGGCCGCTCGCGGCGCCTTGGCAGACGTCAGCCTGGGCGTGCTGGTGATCGAGGCCGGTCGCTGGCAGCCAGAAGACGAGGCCGCTTTCAAATTGCTGGAAGCCAGTGGCTTGCCGCGGGTACTGGTGATCAACAAGGTTGACCGGATGCGGGACAAATCCGTCCTCTTGCCATTTATTGCCGAGGTCACGCAGGGGCGCGGGTTTGCCGAAGTGTTCCCGGTGTCGGCAGAAAAAGGCGTCGGCCTGGATGACCTGCGCCGGGGCTTGCTGGCCCTGTTGCCCGAGTCCGAATTTCTGTTCGGGGATGACGAGGTCACCGATCGCAGCCAGCGTTTTCTGGTGGCCGAACTGATCCGGGAACAATTGCTGCGCCAACTCGGCGCCGAATTGCCCTATGCCACCACCGTCACCATCGATGCCTGGGCCGAAGAAGGCCGGCTGTTGCGCATCGCCGCCACCGTCCACGTCGAACGCGAAGGCCAGAAAGCCATCGTCATCGGTGCCGGTGGTACCCGCATGCGCTCCATCGGCCAAGCTGCTCGTATCGCAATCGAAGAACAGTTCGAGCGCAAGGTATTCCTGGAAATGTGGTGCAAAGTGCGCGCCGCCTGGTCCGATGATGAAAAGGCCTTGCGTGGGTTGGGGTACGAGTAGGTTGCCGTGATTCGTGATTCGTGATTCGTGATTCGTGATTCGTGATTCGAGATTCGTGATTCGAGATTCG
>CAYRJS010000308.1:0-1751 GCA_964424535.1 uncultured Aquimonas sp. | reverse complement strand
CGGGATACGGGATACGGGATACGGGATACGGGATACGGGATACGGGATACGGGATTCGGGATTTGTACGGGATCAAGCTGGCCCGAACCTCACGGGTGGTAAGTCAGGCATTTCGTTACGCTTCAGGGTAGAAAAAGCGTAGGCCTCCGCCACCTACCATGTGCTCTTTCGAATCACGAATCTCGAATCACCAATCACGACTTCACCATGCAACCCACCTACATCCTGCACGCCCGGCCTTATCGCGAAACCAGCTTGTTGCTGGAGGTATTCAGTCGCGATCAGGGGCGGGTTGGGGTTTTGGCCCGGGGTGTGCGTGGTCCGAAGGGGCAGGGCCGGCGGGCTTTGCTGCAACCTTTGCAGCCCTTGTTGATGGCCTGGTCGGGTCGGGGCGAACTGCAGAGTCTGCATACGGTCGAGGCCGCCGGCGCAGCCGTGCCCTTGCACGCCGAAGCCTTGCTGTGTGCCTTTTATTTGAATGAACTGATGGTGCGCCTGTTGCCGCGGGGCGACGCGCAAACCGGACTGTTCTGGCGCTATGCCGCCTGCCTGGGTGAATTGTCCGAACCGGACGCCGTATTGGCCTGGCAATTGCGACGCTTCGAACGCGATTGTCTGGATTTTCTGGGCTATGGACTGGAACTGGACGCAGGCGCAGCCGCGCATCAGCCCCTGGATCCGCAGGCGCACTACGTTCTGGATGCTGAAACCGGTCCGGTTCGTTTGCCGGAAAATTCCAATCCGAACAACCACACGCGAACCGTGTCCGGCGCGGCCCTGCTGGCCCTGCGCGAAGACCGGATGCCCGATGCAACCGGCTTGCGGGAGCTGCGTCGATTGATGCGCGCTGTGCTGCTACATCACCTTGGTGGACGTCCCTTGCAGGCCTGGCAGGTGTTGGGCGGCCTGGGTCGTGAGGACATCGATACGCCCAAGCCAGGGCCCGTGGTTTGATCCGGCCCGACCTGCATGTCAAACCCCGTCTTTTGAGTGTTCCAGCGTGATGATGACGCGGACAAATTCCGGGTTTTGATGCATTTGGGGGCTGTACATCTTCTTCAGCAAGTGTAAAGTAGGGAATAACCAGTCGGGGAAGCTGGTTGGAAGTGCAAGCAAAACTTCCGAATCCAGGAGTAGAAATCGTGATCGTCTTCGAGTACGGAAGCCATCACAGGGAACGTGATATCGGGCGGACCTCAAGCTGTGCGTCGAGTTCAGGCGTACCGGCTTGCATGGTCCATGCGGGTACAACTGTGCGGACAATGCCGCGAGCCTCGGTGTTGTTCAAAGCCATGAGCGCGCCATCTGGCGCGTGTTTTCGCACGCCCAAGGATTCGGATCCGACCCTTCCTGGCAGTCGAGACTTTTCTCGACCCTTCAGCAGAACCACGGGTCTGTCGACCCGGAAACAAAGCCCGAATACTCATATTGCTTGTGTGCAAAACGCACCACAGGCAGTCCCAGTTGTTGCCCATGTTTTTACCTTCCGAGGAATCACACCATGAACGTTGCACCTGATCACCCCGATCATCCTCTTGCCCCGCCTATGGCACGGACGCAAGCCAGGCTTTGGCTTCGTCTGACGACGTTGATGGTGGTTCTGTTCCTGATCGGCCTGGCCTCGCCGGCGATGGCGGACGACTGGTACGCCGCGCCGAACGGCGGCGGCAGCGATTGCACGCAGGCGGCGCCGTGCACCATCCAGGGCGCGATCGACAAGGCGGCTGCATACGACACGGTGCACGTGGCGG
>CAYRJS010000307.1:0-3608 GCA_964424535.1 uncultured Aquimonas sp. | reverse complement strand
GCAAGGTCATCGCCGACTTGATGGTGAACTACAGCGGCTGGTGAGCCCGATTCGGGCACACCCCCGTCTTTTCGTTCCCCACGAGGGACATGCGCCCACACGGCCATGTCCCTCGATTTCCTTTCCGTTGCCCAGCGTAAAGCGGCTGAATCAAAGCCAACGATCAGCGCCGACTGACGCATTTTCCCTTTTCAACCCACCGGGTCCAATTCCCGGTGGCGGGAATTGGCTCCATTATTCAATCTGGAGCGTTCCCATGTCTCAGAATCCCAATCCCTTTGTTCACGGCTACTGGAACTTGAAAATCGTCCGCACGCTGTCCATCAGCTACGAGGACGGAAGCCCGCATGTCTGGCGAAATATCCACCCGAGCCAGCAACATCTTTCCGACCAGGAACTGATTTCATCTTCCTGCATCGTCACCAGCGATTTCGCGGTGGTCACGAACGGCTCTGAACCTATAAGCGCCGAGGTGCTGGCCGAATGCGATGCCGATGAGGGCGTTAACGGCGAAGGCGTGATCGGTGCCGTGGTCTATGCCATTCATGGCGAGGACTTCGACGGTCGCCTGATCCACGTCGGTGACAGCTATTCGGTCGAGGCCGCGCGGGAAATCGTGCAGCGCCTGAGTTTCGAGACCGGCTACTACAGCCGCTGCTGGGAAATCAGCAGCGCGCACATCAGCCAGGAAACCGGCCAGTACCTCGCCAATCTGGCGGACCTCGCCACGCCGGAGGCCTTTTTGTTCATCGCCTTTCGGGTTCCGTACAGCCCAGCGATCGGCGTCAAGCTGATCTCAACGCCCTGGACGGACCAGAACCTGGAGCACGCCGATGGCATCACCGCCGAGCAGCTTCGGCAGGAGCACCGCAGCAAGGGCATGCCAGACGACCTGGCGAACATCCTGGAACTGGCTGGCCAGGCCGATGTGCGCATCCTCATCCTCGACGCCGACGCGCCCGTGTTGCCGGGCTTGCCGCTGGCCGAGTCCTAGCAAACACACCACGAGCCCACCTTCCTCTTTGCCCTCCATGCCAGCCCGTCTCCTTTCTAGGAGCCGGGTTGGTCCAATTTCATAGGAGCACTTTATGTTCCCCGACCTCATCTCGCCCGCACGCGACTTCGAGCATCAGCTTGGAGCCTGCGTCAACGCCATGGGCCAGGACGACGCCATCGGCCAGATCTTGGTATTCGAGCGCTTGAGTGGCACGCTGCACATGCGCCATATCGCCAGCGCCGATCTGGCCGACACCGACATTGACGACTACGAAATGGTCGTTTTCGACGGTGGCAACACCGGCGGCGACACGTGGAAGCACGTGTTCTTTCCACGTCAGCGCGAACACTACTTCGTGTACCAAGCCTGACCACCCAGCCCCTTTCGAGGGGCCTTTTCTTGTCCCGGCGCAGGAAAGCGGGTGCGGCGCGGTGCGGTTTGCTGAGCGCAGGCCGCTCACTCAAGGGCCATCCTTACCCCATGTCCGTCGGCGTTGCCGACACATGCCCAGGCAGCCAAGACCTTCAAGGCTGCAAGCGCGGGAAACCGTGCTGGTTGTTTCTTCCTACGGACGCATCGCGCCCATTCACCCACAAGGGATCTCTCCCTTGCGGGCGGGAATCCCTTGTTCTTCCTCAAGGAGATTCACATGGATCGCTCTCTCATCAAGACCCTGATGCCTTCGCTGGTCGCAGGCCATGTGCCGCGCAACGTGCGGTCGTTCAAGTATCGCGTGTTCGATGATCAACCACAGTCCTCGACACTGGGCTTCGTCATTGATCCCCAGCCTTTCGACGGCAAGGTGGTAGCAGCCAGCGAAGACGCCATCGTCGTCAAGCTCAAGCCCAGCGAGTTCGCGGTACTCGATCCCAACCTGGTGACCACCGTTCCCAGCGAGGGCACCAAGGTGCATGTCCAACCCTATGCCCGTCGCCGTTTCGACGGCCTGCGTGCGGACACGCCAGAAGAGCGCACCGAGATGATGTCCGACGGCACTCCCTACACCGTCAGGACACACATCCTCGGCTCCGCGCCGGCCAAGCTGCCCATTCCCGAGCCGCAGTGCTTGGAACTGGGTCAGCTCATCGAGCAGTTGGAGGAAATGCCGGCGCCCGACGGGTTCCGGCGCATCACCCACATGCTGGTCGATGCGGGCGCCCACGACTTCACCTGGGTCGATCCGAAGCCGTCCAGGATCATCGAAACGCCCCCGGCGATCAGTTTCACGGTTTCGACCGCGAAGTTCGCCGGCCAGGTGACGATCCTCTACCAGCGCGGCAGCGATACCTATGCGGTGGAGCTGCGCCGCGACGGCGAGTTGGTCGATCGGCACGACGAGGTGTACTTCGACATGCTCGGCGAAGTGCTGGAGCGGCTCATCGAAGACGGACGCTGGCGTCTGATCGATGTGAGCGTGATCGGCGCGGAGACGTCCCGACGGCGCCGCGCTGTACCTGCGTGACACCACGAAAAAAACCAGGCGACATGCCCCCACAGGCTCTCCCTCCATTCGGAAGGAGGGCCTTTTTTCTGCCTGGGAGATTCATCAAAGGGAATCGCCCGGATGCCGATTGATGGCTGCCTCGCGCGCGAGGCGAGGCCATGCTGAGCCCATGCCTGCTGACGTTGTCAGCGACATGCCAGGCAACCATCGGTCTTCGAGGTTGCGGCGCAGCTCCCACTGCGTGACCGAGCCAGCTCGCACCGCATCCATCCGCGAGCGGCCACCAGTCTCTGGTGGTGGATGCTTTCGCCTTATCAACCCATCGCGGGGTTACGCACCTTTCCCCGCAGCGTGGGACTGGTGTGTCTCCGCTTCATCCCTATGGAGATTCACCATGAGCACCACGTCCAACGAGAAATCGTATTTCGACCTCCACACCTCGGGCATCGGTTACATCCAGCGTGTCCGTGAAGTGCCTGTTCGGGGCGGCCGCCGTGCGCAGCCTTTTCTGGCATGCACCATCGCCGCGCTGGTCGGTTCCGCAAAGGACCCCAGCTATCGCTATTTCGACGTCAAGGTCTCGGGTGCCGAGGCCAAGAAGCTGGTCGAGCGCTGCATCGGCGTTGACGATCCCAAGCAGCGCCCGCTGGTGCGCTTTCGCCTCGGCGACCTGTGGGGCGATGCGTACATCCGCGACAAGGGCGAGCAGAAAGGCCAAGCCGCCGCGTCCCTCAAGGCGCGACTGCTCAAGGCCGAGCCACTTGACCGAGCCGAACTGGCTTCGATCAGGCATCACGAGCTGATCACCCGCGGCATCGGCTACCTCAGCCGTCCGAAGGACGTCACGCCCAAAGATGGCGACCCGTTCCTCTCTTGCACCGTCGCCGCGCTGGCCGGGCCTGTCGATGAACCGGAGTATCGGTACTTCGACACCATCGTTACCACCCCTGAAGCCGAGCATCTGGTTCGCCGGTGCGTGCAGGCCATCGAAGGGGACTGCAAGGTGCTGATCGCCTTCCGTCTCAACGACATGAAGATCGATCCGTACATCCGCACCAAGGGTGAACGCGCTGGGGAACCGGCCGCAAGCCTGGAATCGACGCTGATCCACATCGGCCTGATCAAGATCGACGGCACCAAGGTCTATCCGACGAGCCCCGCGCAAGC
>CAYRJS010000306.1:0-3614 GCA_964424535.1 uncultured Aquimonas sp. | reverse complement strand
GCCATCAGCCCGCAGGTGAGGCTGGCGATGCTGATGATGGAGCGTGGATCCAGTGCGTTCATGGGCTTGATGCGTGCTGATCTTGAGAATTGATCATTGGCTCGACGCTCTCGCGCTCAAGGATGTTCCACGCGTTTGAACATGACAAAATCATTGTTGATCAATGACTTGGTCATGCCGCACAAGAGGCATTGAGACACAGTGTAACGCACTGGAGCGTCGTGCGGGCCGAGCCGGAAACCATGTGATGACAGTGGATATTGACGCGGTTGAATCCGTTTCGATACCGGTGTATCGCGGTTCATTCCGAGGAATTCTGAGCAGATGTTAAGAAAATGTTTGACAGCGTGTTGAATATGCGTACCTTGGCAGGATGCAATGCACTATGTCGCGGTAACGCGTTTCCCGCGAACTTCCATCCAATGAGGACATCCCCATGACACTCAAGCACACTTCCCTGTCGCTGGCAGTCCTGCTGGCGCTCGCAGCGCCAGTCCAGGCCCAGGACGCCTCGCGTGCGGATAGCGCCAAGGCGCTTGATACCGTGATCGTCACCGGCACGCACGTGACCGGCCGTACCGTGGCTGAGTCACAGTCGCCGATCGACATCATCACGCCCGAGCTGCTGCAAGCCACAGGCACCACCGAATTGGCCACAGCGCTGGCGCGCGCGCTGCCTTCGCTCAACTTTCCGCGCCCGGCGATCGCCGACGGCACCAGTGGCGTGCGTCCGGCGCAGTTGCGCGGCCTGGCACCTGACCAGGTTCTGATCCTGGTAAACGGCAAGCGTCGCCATATTTCGGCGCTGGTGAACGTCAACGGCACCATCGGGCGTGGCTCCTCGGCGGTGGACCTCAACGCGATTCCGGTCAACGCCATCGAGCGGGTGGAAGTGCTGCGTGACGGCGCTTCGGCACAGTACGGCTCCGACGCCATCGCCGGCGTGGTGAACCTGGTGCTCAAAGGCGCGGGTGCGGGTGGCAGCATCTCGGCGCGCTATGGCGAGTACTCCGAAGGCGACGGCCAGCAGTGGCAGCTTGCGGCCGACACCGGACTGAGCTTTGGCGACGGCGCCGGTGCGATCCACCTGACGGCCGAAACCGGGCACCAGGACATCACCAACCGTGCTGGTCCGTACAACGGCAGCGCACCCAACACCGGCAACTTTCCGGGCGTGGGTGAGGCGAGCTTCAAGATCGGCGATCCGGATGTCGATGCCACCTCGGTCGCGGCCAACGCGAGCCTGCAGGTAGCCGAGGACACGCATTTCTACGCCACCCTGATGGGCAGCAACCGCGACATCGACTCGTTTGCCTTCTACCGTTCCAGGACCCACAGCGGCCAGGATGACCTGCTCGCGCAGATCTATCCGAACGGCTACGTGCCCGAGATCAACCAGTATTCCAAGGATCGCAGTTTCGTGCTGGGCGCCAAGGGCGGTAGCGATTCCGGCTGGAATTGGGACATCAGCTATGACTACGGCAACAACTTCCTCAATTTCCGCACCCAGAACACGATCAACTACGCCTTGGGCGTGAATTCCCCGCACAGCTTCCACGACGGCACGCTGGAATACACCCAGCAGGTGATCAACGCCGACTTCACCAAAGACGTGGGCATCGGCCTGGAGTATCCGGCCCTGCTTTCGCTGGGTACCGAGTACCGCAAGGAAACCTGGGAACAGAGCGCAGGCGAGCCGGACTCCTATTTCGGTTCTGGCGCGCAGGGCTTCGGTGGCTTCACACCACGCAACTCCGGGCGTTACCAGCGCCACAACATCGCCGCCTACGCCGGTCTGGAAGCGGATTTCTCGGACAAGTTCTCCGCTGGACTCGCCGGTCGCTACGAGGATTATTCCGACTTTGGCAGCGAGTTTTCCGGCAAGCTTTCAGGACGCTATGCCTTCACCGACGCCGCGGCGCTGCGCGCCACCGTGGCCAGCGGCTTCCGTGCGCCTTCTCTGGCGCAGCAGAACTACCAGGCGGTGACCACCAACATCACCAACGGCGTGGCCTACGAGGCCGGCACCCTGCCGGCGGCGGGTGCCGCCGCCCAGGCACTGGGCGCCGATCCGCTCAGGGCCGAGACCTCGCTTTCCTGGAGTTTGGGACTGGTGCTGCAGCCCACCGATTCGCTGTACTTCACGGTGGATGCCTACGAGATCAAGATCGACGATCGCATCGTGCTCTCGTCCAACCTGCTGCTCTCGGGCAACCAGGCGGCGCAGGATTTGCTCGCAAGTCTGGGCATCACCGGAGTGACCAGCGCGCGCTACTTCAACAACGCCATCGACACTCGTACCGAAGGCGTGGACGTGGTCGGCACCTGGACGCTTCCGCTCGCGGTCGGCAGCCTGGACCTCACCGCCAGCTACAACTACAACAAGACCAAGGTCACGCGGATTGCCGCCAATCCCGCGCAGCTCGACGCCCTGGGTGCCGATCTGGAGCGCATGGGTCGTGACGAGCGTGGCCGCATCGAAGAGGGCTTTCCGCGTGACAAGTTCGGACTGAACGCCACCTGGAATCTCGACCAGTGGGGCTTCAACCTCGGCACGACCCGCTACGGCGAGTTCACCGCGCGCCATGCCACCAACCCGGCGCAGGACCAGACGTTCGGTACCAAGTGGGTGGTGGATCTGTCAGCGAGCTTCCGCCCGACCGACAGCTGGTCGTTCACCCTGGGTGCCGACAACGTGACCGACGCCTACCCGGACCTGGTGATCCCGGCGAACTCCACCTTCGGCATGATCCCCTACAGCCTGCAGTCGCCGTTCGGATTCAACGGACGCTTCTACTACGCCCGGGCGGCCTTCAGCTGGTGATCTGAGGCGATCAAATGAACCAGGCGCCCCGGTTCTGCCGGGGCGTTCGCAGGGATTGAGAGCCTGGCCAAGACATGATCTTGCCAACCGCTTGCCGCATGGCGTGAACCATTGCCGGTTTCATCAACATTGCAGACATGCAAACAAGAAGCCCCGTTGGAACGGGGCTTCTGTTTTTTCTCAACGGACCTGGACAGGTGTGTCCTAAAAAGGAAGGTTGTCGTCCTGGAAGTCGTCAAACGCTGCCGGTTCGGGTGCCGCAGGGGCCGGGGCAGGGCGGTTGCCGTCACCGCGGGGCGCGTTGTAACCAGCCCCGCCACGGGTTTCAAAGCCGCCACCGTCACCGCCGCCGCGGGCTTCGTAGCCGCCGCCAGCCGGACGCGCCGGCCGGGCTCCGCCCTCACCGCCGCCGCGTGAACCCAGCATCTGCATTTCGTTGGCGATGATGTCGGTGCTCCAACGCTCGATGCCGTCCTGGCCGGTGTACTTGTCGGTGCGTAGCGAGCCTTCGATATAGACCTGCGAACCCTTGCGCAGATACTCACCGGCGATTTCCGCCAGACGACCGAAGAATTTGACCCGGTGCCACTCGGTGCGTTCCTGCTGTTCGCCGGTCTGCTTGTCGCGCCAGGAGTCGGTGGTGGCGATCCGGATGGAAACGATGGGACTGCCAGCCGTGGAATAGCGGGTTTCAGGATCGGCACCCAGGTTGCCGACCAGAATGACCTTGTTGATGCCTCGTGCCATGGTGTGGTTCCTTGCGAAGCCGCAACGGTGCGGCAGGGGGAGG
>CAYRJS010000305.1:1706-3623 GCA_964424535.1 uncultured Aquimonas sp. | reverse complement strand
TCATCAGTACGCCCGCCGGCATCGTGTGCTCGACTTCGGAAGGCGCCGCTGCAGCAGCGTGCTCAGCAGCCCAGTTCAATGAGGGCAGCACGGTCATCCTCAACCACAGTGAGCCGCCTGGTGCACCTACCAGCCACTTTGTGGGTTGGTCGGGCGACTGTGCCCCGGTTGATGCTACCGACCCGCAAGGCCCTGCCTCGGTGAACATGAGCAGCAACAACCGCACCTGCACGGCGATGTGGAGTGATTGATCAGACGTTTGTCTGCATCAATAAAGTGAACAACAAAAAGGGAGCGCTTGCTCCCTTTTTGTTGGCGGTTGTTGTGGCATGCCAGAAACGAGACTTTTCTCGCCAACATCCAATCCCTGTGCCATGATCGTTTCATGGCGTTTCATTCAAGGCAAAACCCATGAGTCGCCGTTTCTTGCATCAAGGTGAAGTCCTGTTTCACGAACAGGATCCGGGCCGCTCCGCCTTTCTGGTTGAAAGCGGTCTGGTGCGGATCACCGTGGGTTCGGGAGCCGAGGCCATCGTTTTGGCCGATTTGGGGCCAGGCGATCTGGTGGGCGAGATGGCCATGATCGATGACGCGCCGCGAACCGCCACCGCCACGGCGCTGGAAGACGCGGTGCTGCTGGTCATTGATCGTGATCACCTGGCCGAACGGATCGAGCAGACCGACCCGGTGGTGCGGGCCTTGCTGGGCGGACAACTCAAGCGTTATCGCTCGATGCTGGCGACCGTGCGTGGTCAGCAGGCTCCGACTGGCCGTTCGCAAGAAGATGATCTGGTCGCCATCGGCAAGATTCGCCTGGAATCACAATTGCGCGAGGCCATGGATCAGCACCGTCTCGAGGTCTACCTGCAGCCGCTGTATGAAGTGGCGGCGTCGCGGATTGCCGGCTACGAGGCCCTGGTGCGTTGGAACCATCCTGAGCGCGGAGCGATTTCCCCGGTGGAATTCATTGCTCTGGCCGAGGAAACCTCACTGATCGTGCCGGTGGGCGAATATATCCTCAATGCCTCGATTTCGATCCTCGAGGACATGCGTCGGCGCGGGCTTTCGCCCTTGCCCTTCATTTCCATCAATGTGTCTCCGCGCCAGTTGCGCGAGACCGGTCTGATCGAAGCCTTGCTGGACCGGCTGGCCCGGGTTGGCCTGCCTACCAGTGCCGTCAAGCTGGAAATCACCGAAAGCCAGGTCTTCGATATCGACCAGGCTGCCGACATCATGGCGCGCTGTCATGCCGCCGGGATTCAGGTGTCGCTGGATGATTTCGGCACCGGCTTTTCCAATCTCAGCCATCTCGACGCCCTGCGTTTTGATACGGTCAAGATCGATCAGGCTTTTGTCCGCAATATCGAGGCTTCGCCGCGCTCTCTGGCCATGTTTGAAGCCACGGTTGGCTTGGTGCGGGCGATCGGCGCCGATGCCCTGGTGGAAGGCGTGGAAACCCCACGCCAACTGGCTGAACTCAAGCGTCTCGGGGTGCGTTATGCCCAAGGTTACCTGATCAGCAAGCCGCTGCCGGTGGCGCAAGCCCTGGCACTCGATGTGCGCGTCCAGGCGTCCGAACAGAGGTGATCGAAACAGCACGTTTCTGACCGGTCACGGCCGGTGAAACGCAGGCCATGCGGAACCTTGGGTGGCGACTTCGGTCACAAGTGATCGTATGCGACAAGACAACAACGATAAACCCATGGAAGACTCGAACCCATTGCCTCAGCCCACGCGCTTGCAGGCCGCCTTCGTGGCCCTGCGCGAGGATCTGTCGACCCGCGTGATCGGCCAGCCGGCCCTGGTCGAACGACTGTTGATCACCCTGCTGGCTGATGGTCATTTGCTCGTCGAAGGGGCACCTGGCCTGGCCAAGACCACGGCGATCAAGGAACTGGCGGCGCGCATCGAGGCGGA
>CAYRJS010000305.1:0-1606 GCA_964424535.1 uncultured Aquimonas sp. | reverse complement strand
ACGCAGAATCCGATCGAACAGGAAGGCACCTATCCTTTGCCGGAAGCCCAACTCGATCGTTTTTTGATGCATGTGCGTATCGGCTATCCCCAGGCGGAAGCAGAACTGGACATCCTCGCGTTGGCGCGAGACCAGGCCCGCCAGAGCAGCCAGGCAGGGCGGTCCACCCGGATTGAACGACTGTCTGGCGAGGATATCCTGGCCGCACGTCAGGCCGTGCTGGAGATTCACCTGTCGCCTGCACTGGAACGCTATATCGTGGAAATCGCCCTGGCGACCCGCAATGCTGGCGTCTACGACGAAGCTCTGGGACGCAAGATCGCCTTTGGCGCCAGTCCCCGCGGCACCATCGCCCTGGAACGCTGCGCCCGGGCCCATGCCTGGCTGAGCGGACGCGACTATGTGACGCCTGGCGATATCCACGCGGTGGCCCTGGATGTCCTGCGCCACCGCGTATTGCTGTCGTTCGAGGCCGAAGCCGATGGCTCCACCAGCGACGAGATCGTCGGCGCGCTGCTGGAGCGGATCCCGGTGCCCTGAGGAACCGGACCGTGGATGATGCAGCCATTGCCGGAGTGCGTTGCGGCCTGCGGGAGCTGGTGGCCTTGCGGGCGCGTGTCCCGGAATTGGCGCAACGCTCGCATCGACGCAGTGCCGATACCCTGGCCGGTTCCCAGCAATCGCCATTTCGGGGTCGGGGCATGGAATACGCCGAATCCCGACCCTATGCCATCGGTGATGATGTGCGCCATATCGACTGGCGCGTGACGGCGCGCACCGGACGCACCCACACCAAGCTGTTCCAGCCCGAACGCGAGCGCACCACGGCGGTGGTCTACGACAGTGCTCCGGCAATGGCCTTTGGCACCCGGGTCTGCTTCAAGTCGGTGCAGGCTGCGCGTCTGGCGGCCTTGATGCTGTGGCTCGCAGCCGCTGATGGCCATCGCCTGGCAATCGCCGGTGGGCGTTCCGGTCGGGATGTATTGCCGCCTTTGGGTGGTCGTCGCGGGGTCCTGCGGGCGCTGGATGCGATCGTGCGCTGGCAGCCTGCGCTCGGGGAACAGAACGATGGTGGCCAGGCCCAGCAGGTAGTGGCTTCGCTCAATGCCTTGCGTCGCGTGTTGCGGCCGGGCAGTCAAATCCTGCTGTTGCTGGACCCGCGTAGTGTCGATGACGCCGTATCTTCCGCTTTGGCCAAGCTGGGTCGGCACCATGATCTGGCGGCTTGCCTGCTGGTTGATCCCATCGAACAAACACCTCCGCCCCAGGATGTCTACCGGATCGGCGATGGCCAGGCCAGTGGCTTGTTGCATCTGGAAACACGCAGTGCGCAAAAACGCTGGCGCACGCACTTTTCCCAGATGCAGATGCAGGCCGCCGATCACCTGCGCCGTGCCGGTGCCCGTGTCCTGGTGGTGGCCACAGACGCCGATCCGGTGGAAAAACTTGCCGCGCTGTTGCGTGGCGCCGGCTTGCCCGACAAGGCCAGGCAGGTGGGCTGATGCGGCAATCCGGTGACCCGCAACTGCTGGATATCCACCTGCCGCAGGCACCTTCGTGGTGGCCGCCGGCTCCGGGCTGGTGGCTGCTGGGCTTGGTCGTCCTG
>CAYRJS010000304.1:0-3642 GCA_964424535.1 uncultured Aquimonas sp. | reverse complement strand
GATGACCCCTGGCACGACTATTTCAACTCGCCTGCCTGGCTGGATGCACGGATTGCCAAGGGCGCACTCGGGCAGAAAACCCGCGCCGGCATCTTCCGCAAGGTCGGCAAGGACATCGTGGTCCTCGATCTGGAAAAGCAGGACTATCGCCCCTCTGACCGCAAGGCGGCCGCCGAGGTGGTGGAAATCCTCAAGCTCAAGAATCCGGTGGAAAAATTCGCCCAGCTGCGTGCCAGCCAACACCCGCAGGCGCAGTTCGTCTGGGCCCTGTTCCGCGATCTGTTCCACTACAGCGCCTATCACCTGGCCTCGATCGCCGAAACCGCCCGCGACGTCGATTTCGCCATCCGCTGGGGCTATGGCTGGAAGCTGGGGCCGTTTGAAACCTGGCAGGCGGCCGATTGGAAGACCGTGGCCGGCTGGATCGCCGAAGACATCACCGCCGGCAAGGCCATGAGCACCGCCCCCCTGCCCGATTGGGTGTTTGATGGCCGCACCGGTGTGCATGGCTCGGATGGCAGCTACAGCCCGGCCCGCAACAAGGATCTGCCGCGTTCCAAGCTGGTGGTCTACCAGCGCCAGCGCTTCCCCGATCCGATCCTGGGTGAAACGTTTGCCCCGGGCGAAACCGTGTTTGAAACCGACGCCGTGCGCATGTGGCACGACGGTGACGGCATCGCCGTGCTCTCGTTCAAGACCAAGATGAACACGGTCTCCGAAGGCGTGCTCGCAGGTGTGCTCAAGGCCGTGGATGAGGCCGAGCAGAACTTCCAGGGTCTGGTTATCTGGCAACCGAACGAGCCCTTCTCGGCCGGTGCCGATCTTTCCGGCGCCATCGGCTTGTTGCAGGCTGGCAACCTCAAGGGCTTCGACACCATGGTGGCGACCTTCCAGCAGGCCAGCCAGCGCATCAAATACGCCCTGGTGCCGGTGGTAACCGCCGTGCGCGGTCTGGCCCTGGGTGGCGGTTGCGAGTTTCAGATGCACTCGGCCCGCAGCGTGCTGGCGCTGGAGAGCTATATCGGCCTGGTCGAGGCCGGCGTTGGCCTGCTGCCGGCCGGTGGTGGCCTCAAGGAAATTGCCACCCGCGTAGGTCTGGCTCTGAAGCCGGGTGATGACCCGTTCGGCCAGCTCAAGCCCTACTTCGAGACCATCGCCATGGCCAAGGTCGCCGGTTCGGCCCTTGAAGCCAAGGAATCCGGCCTGGCCCGGGCCTCGGATGTGGTCGTGTTCAATGCCCATGAACTCCTGCACGTCGCCAAGGTTCAGGCCCGCGCCTTGGCCGATTCCGGCTATCGCCCGCCCCTGCCCGCACGCAGCATCCCGGTCGCCGGCAAGGCCGGTATCGCCACCTTCAAGATGATGCTGATCAACATGCTCGCCGGTCGCTTCATTTCCGAGCACGACTACGAGATCGCCACGCGCATCGCCACCGTCCTGTGCGGCGGCGAGCTGGAAGCTGGCGCGCGGGTGGACGAGGACTGGCTGCTGCGCCTGGAGCGCGAGAATTTTGTCGCCCTGGCGCAAATGCCCAAGACCCAGGAACGCGTCATGCATATGCTCAAGACGGGCAAGCCACTCAGGAACTGACGTTGCAGGGAATCGAGAATGGAGAATCGGGAATCGTAAAAGCCAAGGCTCGCGATATCCCAGCTCCTTCCCATTCCCCATTCCCTATTCCCCATTCCCGCTTTCGGAGAAAGCCATGAAACAAATCCAAGACGCGTACATCGTCGCCGCCACCCGCACCGCGGTGGGCAAGGCACCACGCGGCGTATTCAATAAAACCCGTCCCGACGACCTGCTGGCCTTTGTCTTGCAAAAGGTACTCGCCCAAGCGCCCGGGATTGACACCTCGCGCATCGGCGACGTCATCATCGGCTGCGCCATGCCCGAGGCCGAGCAAGGCATGAACGTGGCCCGCATTGGCATGCTGCTGGCTGGATTGCCCAACTCGGTCCCCGGTCAGACCATCAACCGTTTCTGCTCTTCCGGCCTGCAGTCCGTGGCCCTGGCAGCCAACGAAATTCGTCTCGGCAACGCCGACCTGATGCTGGCCGGCGGCACCGAGAGCATGAGCATGGTGCCGATGATGGGCCACCGTCCGAGCCTGTCGCCGAACGTATTTGCCAACGACCACGTAGCGATCGCCTACGGCATGGGCATTACCGCCGAAAATGTCGCCGACGAGTGGAAAGTGAGCCGCGAGGATCAGGACGCCTTTGCCTTCGCCTCACACCAGAAGGCGTTGGCGGCCCAGGCCAACGGCGAGTTCGACCAGGAAATCTCGCCCTACGAGATCATCCGCGACCTGCCCGATCTTGCCAGCGGCACGATCCGCCAGAAGAGCGTCATCGTCGATCGCGACGAGGGCCCGCGCCCGGATACCTCGCCGGAGGTTCTGGCCAAGCTGCGTCCGGTATTTCGTGCCGGTGGCAGCGTCACCGCCGGCAACAGTTCGCAGATGTCCGACGGCGCTTCGGCCATCCTGCTCGCCTCCGAGCGCGCCATCAAGGAATATGGCCTGACGCCACTGGCCCGCTTCGTCAGCTTCTCCGTGGCCGGCGTGCGCCCGGAGGTCATGGGCATCGGCCCGATCGCGGCCATCCCCAAGGCCCTGGAACAGGCCGGCATGAACGCCGGTCAGCTCGACTGGATCGAGCTCAACGAAGCGTTTGCGGCCCAGTCGCTGGCTGTGATCCGCACCTGTGAACTGGACCCGAGCAAGGTCAACCCGCTGGGCGGCGCCATTGCCCTGGGCCACCCGCTCGGCGCCACCGGTGCGGTGCGCACCACCATGATCACCCACGGCCTCAGGCGCCACAAAAAGAAGTACGGCATGGTGACCATGTGCATCGGCACCGGCATGGGCGCCGCCGGGATCTTCGAATCCCTGTAAACCATCAGTTGCAAGCCCATAAAGCCCGTCGGTACCGGCAAGGTTCCGACGGGTTTTTTCGTGCCCACCTCAAAGCGGGCAAGCTCGAATGTCAGGGTTCGTCTTGACAGCTTTAGCCGGGTGACACACCGTACGTCACATGCCCAGAACGCGCCACGTCATCGTCAGCCTCTTGATCCTGGCCTTGGTGGCCTGCGGATCAAACCCCTCACGCACCAGTCGCACACAGCAAGCCAGCGCCGCCAACGCCGTATTGTTCCAAGCCATTGGCCTGGTCGGCACGCCCTACCGCTACGGTGGCAACACCCCTGCTGGCGGCTTTGATTGCAGCGGCCTGGTCGGCTACGTGTTCCACCAAGCCGCTGGCATCAACCTGCCCCGCACCACCAAGCAACTTTCAAGCCTGAACAAGCCCAAGATCGCCCGCAGCAAACTGACCAGCGGTGACCTCGTGTTCTTCGGCAAGCGCAGTGTTACCCATATCGGCATCTATGTCGGCGAAGGCCGCTTCGTCCACGCCCCCAGCAGCGGCGGCACCGTCCGCCTGGACACCCTCGACGGCCCCTACTGGAAGGATCACTACCTGTATGCCCGGCGGGTGCTGGATTGAGACACGTTGGGCCTGAACCGTTGCTCGGCCTTGATGACTGATTGACTGGTCAAGCTGGGCCGATGCGCGTAAAGTGCTGCGCTGTCGTGCGGATGATGCTTTCCCGGCCCTTCAATGGCGCAGCTCGCGCCGT
>CAYRJS010000303.1:0-3646 GCA_964424535.1 uncultured Aquimonas sp. | reverse complement strand
ACGCCGAGCCGGCACCGATGATGGTGTGGATCTCGTCGATGAACAGGATCGCGTTGTCTTCCTTGCGCAACTGCGCCAGCACACCCTTGAGACGCTTTTCAAAATCGCCCCGGTACTTGGTGCCCGCCACCAGCGCGCCCAAGTCGAGCGCGTACAAAGTAGCGTCCTTGAGCACGGCCGGCACTTCGCCTTCAACGATGCGCTTGGCCAGACCTTCGGCCAGGGCAGTCTTGCCGACGCCGGCCTCACCGACATACAGTGGATTGTTCTTGCGCCGCCGGCACAGGATCTGGATGGTGCGCTCGATTTCCTCGGCACGACCGATCAAGGGATCGATCTTGCCCTGGCGGGCCAGTTCGTTGAGGTTGCTGGCAAATTCATCCAGCGGATTGGCGACCTTCTCGTCGATGGTCTCGCCTTCCTTGCTCGCCTCCGCCGCTTTGGGTACATCCTGGCCAATGCGGGCCACGCCGTGGGAAATGTAGTTGACGACATCCAGCCGGGTGATTTCCTGCTGGTTGAGGAAGTACACCGCGTGCGAATCCTTTTCCCCGAAAATGGCCACCAGCACGTTGGCCCCGGAGACCTCTTTGCGGCCCGAGGACTGGACGTGATAGACGGCGCGCTGCAACACCCGTTGGAACCCGAGCGTGGGCTGGGTGTCGCGGCTGTCCTCCACCGGCAACACCGGCACCGATTCGTTGATGACCTTGCGCAGGTCCTCCGCCAGTTTGCCCAGATCGGCCCCGCAAACCCGCAGCACGCCGGCTGCTGATGGGTTGTCCAGCAGCGCCAGCAACAGATGCTCCACGGTCATGAACTCGTGACGGCTCTCGCGGGCCTGCTTGTAGCACTGGCCGATGGTGTATTCGAGATCCTTGCTGAACATGGTGTCTTCCTGTACGTGGATGGCCGCGTCATGCCGCCATGATGCCTGTTAGATGGGGACGTTCAAGCCTGCTCCATAGTACACATCAACGGATGCTGGTGATTGCGTGAAAATTCGTTCACGTGCACCACCTTGGTTTCCGCGACTTCCCGGGTGAAGGTTCCACAGTCACCGCGTCCGCGCGTGTGCACATGCAGCATGACCTGGGTGGCCCGTTCACGGGTCATGTTGAAGAACAACTGCAGTACCTCGACGACGAAATTCATCGGGGTATAGTCATCATTGAGCAACAGCACCCTATACAGCGGCGGTGGCTGCACCTGGGCACGCTCTGGTGCCAGGGCTACGCCCTGTTCGCCTTCGGTTTCGTGGGCTGGATCGTGTTCGTGGTTCATGTCGCCCAGTATATGGGATCGAACCAGACACCAGACAAGCTGCCCGTCGGCCCATTCAAGGACCGACGGGAGCGTCCATCAGGGGTTGTCCCAACCGCCACCCAGGGCCTTGTAGAGCTGGACTTCGCTGGCGCGCTGGGCCAGGCGGGTCTGGGCCAGGGCCTGCTCGATGGCGAACAGCGAGCGCTGGGCATCGAGCAGATCGAGGAAGCTGGCCACGCCATTGCGATAGCGCAATTCGGCCAGGCGGAAGCGTTCGCGCTCGGCCTCGGCCTGGGCCAGTTGCGCGGCCAGTTGATCGGCATAGGTGGTGCGTGCGATCAGGGCATCGGCGACTTCGCGGAACCCGGTCTGGATCGCCTTTTCATACTGGGCCACGGCAATCTCGTAACTTGCCTTGGCCGCATCCAGATTGGCGCGGTTGCGACCCATATCGAAGATCGGCAGGTTCAAACCCACCCCGGCCGACCAGATACGCTGACTGTCGGAACTGAACAGGTCATCGAACTCGGTACTGATACGTCCCAGGTTGCCCGTCAGGCTGATGCGCGGGAAGAAATTGGCCCGGGCGGCACCGATCTGGGCATTGGCGGCCCGCAATTGCTGTTCTGCCGCGCGGATATCCGGACGTCGCAGCAAAAGATCCGAGGACAGGCCCGCCGGGACCTCGCCAAAGGTCGGCAAATCGACCGCTGGTGGTACCAGGGCCACGACCTGTTCAGTCGAATCCTGCGCCACCTCGGCAACCGCTTCGGAAGCCTCCGGCAACAACCGGCTCGGCAGGGTTTGCCCCACCAGCAAGGTCAGCAGGTTCACGTCCTGGGCCCGCAGGCGTTGCTGTTGCGCCTGGGTGGCCCGGGCCACGGCAGCCAGGGATTCAGCCTGGTGCAGGTCCAGAGCCGACGAGGCCCCGTTGTCAAAACGCAACTGCATCAACTCCAGCGATTGCTCGCGGGTGGCCAGGGTACGCTCGGCCAGAGCCAGCAGTTCGGTGTCGGTCTTGAGCTGCAGCCAGGTGCTGGCGACATTGGCGATCAGGCTGATCTGGGTGGCTTTGCGGGCTTCCTCGGTAGCCATGAATTGCGCCAGGGCCGCATCCTTGAGAGCCGCGACACGACCGAAAAAGTCCAGCTCCCAGGCCGCCATGCCCAGGCCAACGGTCCAGGTTTCGGCCACGCCAGGCCCGATCGTGGCCGTGCCGCGCTCACCACCGGCAGACAAGCCCAAAGAAGGCACCTGGTCGGCACGACGAATCCGGTACTGGGCCCGGGCCAACTCGATGTTCTGCACGGCCATGCGCAAGTCGCGGTTGTTTTCCAGGGCCAGATCGATCAGCTCGCGCAAGTCCTCATCGCGCACGAACTCCTGCCAGGGAATATCCGTGGCCACCGTATCGCTGGCATCCTCAGGCGCAGCCTCCGGCCAGGTATCAGCCACGGGGGCATCCGGGCGCTGGTAATGCGGCACCAGCGAACAGCCACCCAGCAACCCCAAAGCCAGGGCACCGATCATCACATTACGCAGGCGCATCATGCCGAGGTTCCTTCTGCTGCAATTTGGCCCTGATGGGTATTCGATTGACCGTGCGAGTCGCTCTTGAAGATGCGCCGCACCACCAGGAAGAACACCGGCACCATCAGCACCGCCAGTACCGTGCCCGTGACCAGACCCCAAAGCACGCCGGTACCGATTTCGCGCTGGCTGGCCGAACTGGCACCGGAGGCGAAATACAGCGGCGTCACGCCGAGGATGAAAGCCATCGAAGTCATCAGAATCGGACGGAAGCGCAGGTGCGCGGCCTCCAGCACTGCGGCCACCAGACTCTTGCCCTCGGCCTGCAGATCCTTGGCGAATTCGACAATCAAGATGGCGTTTTTGGCCGATAGCCCAATCACCGTCACCAGCCCAATCTGGAAGTACACGTCGTTGGGTATGCCACGCAGCCACACGCCCAGCAGCACGCCCAGCACGCCCAGCGGCACCACCAGGATCACCGACAAGGGGATGGTCCAGCTTTCATACAGGGCCGCCAGGCACAGGAACACCGCCAGGATCGAGAAGGCATACAGGGTGAAGGCCTGGCCGCCGGCTTTCTTTTCGTCCAGAGAAATACCGGTCCACTCGTAGCCGATGCCCTCGGGCAAGGTGGCGGCAATACGCTCCATTTCGGCCATGGCAGCACCAGAAGAATGACCCGGCGCGGCTTCACCACTGATCGACATGGAAGGAATTCCGTTGTAGCGCTTGAGCGCCATCGGGCCGGTCACCCAGCGGGCGCTGACCATGGTGCCCAACGGCACCAGTTCGCCACGATCATTGCGTACCTTCATTGCCAATACGTCGGATTCGCTCATGCGCTTGG
>CAYRJS010000302.1:0-3657 GCA_964424535.1 uncultured Aquimonas sp. | reverse complement strand
GCGCCCAGTTGCGGCACGGTGACGTGGGATTCGTCGATCACCAGCAGGGCATCGGCGGGCAGGTAATCGAACAGGGTTGGCGGTGGCTCGCCCGGTTGCTTGCCGGTGAAATGGCGACTGTAATTCTCGATGCCTGAGCAGTAACCGACCTCGGCCATCATTTCCAGATCAAAGGTGGTGCGCTGCTGCAGGCGCTGGGCTTCGACCAGCTTGTTCTGCGCGTACAGCTGTTCCAGACGTTCGCCCAGCTCGGCCTTGATCGTGTCCAGCGCCGACAACACGCGGGCGCGCGTAGTGGCGTAGTGGCTCTTGGGATACACGGTGTAGCGCGGCACCTTGCGCAGAGTCTCGCCGGTGAGTGGATCGAACAGCGACATGGCCTCGATCTCACCGTCGAACACCTCGATGCGCAGGGCTTTGGTTTCGTTTTCCGCCGGGAATACGTCCACGTTTTCACCACGCACGCGGAAGCTGCCGCGATGCAGCTCGAACTCGTTGCGGGTGTATTGCAGCTCGGTCAGATGCCGGATCAGGGCCCGGGTGTCGAGCTTCTCGCCGCGCTGCATGATCAGCCGCAAGGACAGGTAATCCTCGGGCGCGCCCAGGCCGTAGATGGCCGACACCGTGCCCACGATCAGGGCATCGCGCCGCGACAGCAGGGCCTTGGTCGCCGACAGGCGCATCTGCTCGATATGCTCGTTGATCGAGCTGTCTTTCTCGATATAGGTATCGGAAGCGGCGATATAGGCTTCCGGCTGGTAGTAGTCGTAGTAGCTGACGAAGTACTCGACCGCGTTGTGCGGGAAAAACTGCTTGAACTCGCCGTAGAGCTGGGCCGCCAGGGTCTTGTTGGGCGCCAGTACCAGGGTCGGACGCTGGACCTGCTGGACCACGTTGGCGATGGTGAAGGTCTTGCCCGAACCGGTCACGCCCAGCACGGTCTGGTGCGCCAACCCGGCCTCAAAACCCGCCACCAGTTTTTCCACCGCCTGCGGCTGGTCACCGGCGGGGGCAAATGGGGAAACCAGTTCGAAGCGTTCCGAGGTGTCAGTCATGAGCAAATTATAGGAGGTTGCGTCCAGACCCTTTGAAGATGGCGTCGGTGGCGACAAAAACAAAGGCCTGCCGCTAATACCTGACAGGGGCAGCGTTCTTACTCGACATCGAGGCTTTCTCCTAGGTCTCGTTCCAGCCCACGCCGATACGCCGGCTTGATGGCAAGGGCAAGACTGGTGGCACGTTCCCTGGAGTCACCGCCATGCCTCGTCACCTGGATGGATTCACCCTGATCGAGCTGTTGGTCACGGTCGCGATCATCACCATCGTCCTGTCTCTGGCCAGTCCATCGTTTGCCGGTTTGCATCAACGCACGGCGATTACGGCCCAGCACAACCTGCTGATGACCAGCTTTGCCACCGCGCGCAGCCATGCGGTGCATTTTTCCCGCCTGACGACCCTGTGTCCCGGTACGCCGACCAGCGGCTGCCGCACCGATGGTGTCTGGGATCATGGCTGGATGGTGTTTGTGGACGCCGATGGCAACGGTGAGTTCAATGCCGCCGATACCGTGGTCCTGTACGAGGAACGCGTGCCCGATGCCTTGCGCATCCGCAGCAGCAAGAGTCGAGCCAAGGCGGTTTTCCGCCCTGATGGCAGTGCCGCCGGCACCAACTTGACCGTGCGTCTGTGCGTGCACGAAGCGGTACAGGCGGGCATTGTCCTGAGCAATGTCGGACGTGCGCGAAAGGCCGGAGCCAACGAGCTGGCGGCGATGCCGGGCTGTGACTGAACCGAAAACATGAAAATCTTGACCTGTCCGTCGGTCTCGATACAATAAGCGACCCGCCCGAATAGCTCAGCCGGTTAGAGCACTTGACTGTTAATCAGGGGGTCGTTGGTTCGAGTCCAACTTCGGGCGCCAGATTCGAAGGGCCGGCAGCAATGCCGGCCCTTCTTGCATTCGGATCACGGGAGACGTCGAGATGCAGGGTCAGTTTCGCTTCTTTACCCCGCACGGTTGGCGGACGGCACGGGTAAAAACCGGGGCTGATGGCCGGATTACCGATCTCGAAACGACTGCAGAGTCGATGGCCCCCTGGGCCTTGCCCGGCATCCCCAATACCCATTCGCACGCCTTCCAGCGGGCCATGGCCGGCATGACCGAACGCCTGGGCGATCCCGCCGACAGTTTCTGGACCTGGCGCGAGCAGATGTACCGCTTTGCCGGGCGCCTCGATCCGGAAGCGCAATACGCCATCGCCGCCCAGCTCTACGTGGAAATGCTGGAAGCCGGCTACACCTCGGTCTGCGAGTTCCACTATCTGCACCATCAGCCCGATGGCCGGCCCTATGCCGATCCGGCAGCCATGTCGCAGGCCTTGATTGCGGCTGCCGCCGACACCGGTATTCGCTTGACCTTGCTGCCGGTGCTGTACATGAGCGCCGGTTTCGATGGCCGGAAACTGGAGCCGCGTCAACGCCGCTTCGGCCATGACCTGGATGCCTTCCTGGCCCTGGTGCAGCAGTTGCGCCGGCTGGAAAACCCGCTGCTGCGCGTGGGTATCGCCCTGCACAGCCTGCGCGCCGTGCCCGAATCGGTCATGCCAGCCCTGCTGGACGCCATCGCCGGCGAAACCTGGCCCATCCATATCCATATCGCCGAACAGACGATCGAAGTGGAGCAATGCCTGGCGGTGCGCGGTGCGCGCCCGGTGCGCTGGCTGCTCGATCACGCGCCGGTCGATGCCCGTTGGACCCTGGTGCACGCCACCCATCTGTCCGATGACGAAGTGACCGGCATTGCCGACGGTGGCGCCACGGTGTCGATCTGTCCGACCACCGAGGGCAATCTGGGCGATGGCTTGTTTCGCCTGCGTGATTATCTTGATGCCGGTGGCCGGTTTTCCATCGGCAGCGATTCGCATATCAGCGTATCGCCGGTCGAGGAGTTGCGCTGGCTGGAATACGGCCAGCGGCTTCAGGCCAGACGTCGCAATATCGCCGTCGATGCCGACCAATCCAGTACGGCAGCGGTCTTGCTGCAACAGGCCTGGCAAGGCGGTGCGGCCGGGGCCGGATTTCCCGTGGGACGAATCGAACCGACACAACTGGCCGATTGGATCAGCCTCGATGCCAAGGCCCCGGTCCTGGCCGGAGCCACGCCCGAAGATGTTCTGGATCGCTTCGTGTTTGCCGGCAACCACAACCTGATCGATACCGTGCAGGTCGGTGGGCGGCAATGGGTCGAAGGCGGTCGCCACCGGGAGCACGAACGGTTTGCCCGCGGCTATCACGCCGCCATCGAACGCCTGCTGTCGGATTGAGACAAATCCTCCCGGCCAAACTGTGCCGCCCGGCCGCCCGCACTCACCCGAAACGGACAAGGAATCGTCGCATGAATACCCCACTGGAACAGTTGCAGGCACTCGGCAAGGCGGGAGACCGCGTTACTCTGGACCAGATCGAAGCCTGTGCCGCCCAAGGCGAGACCATGCTGGAGGCCGTGCGTACCCTGCTGCATGACCCGGCGACATGGCGTCAGGATGATTCGGATGCCTGGTGGTTGCCGCTGCACGCAGCTTTCATCCTGGGGAAAATGGACTCGCTCGCTGCTGGCCTGTTGCTGGTCGAACTGATGCGTCTGCTGGATCGGCACAA
>CAYRJS010000301.1:0-3658 GCA_964424535.1 uncultured Aquimonas sp. | reverse complement strand
TCCTGCCAGAACGCACCGATGGCGCCGTCATAATTGCCGGCGAAGCTGCCGGCCAACGAATGCAGCGCACCGCCGGCCCAGTAGCTGCTCCAGGCGCGGGCGCGGTCCTGTGTGGTCGGAGTGGTGTTCGCGGATGGTGTTGTCATGGAACCGGCGGAATCCGTTGCTGCGCGGCGTGATGGCCGGTCATCGTAATGCATTGCCGATGCCGCATAGGTTGGGCTGAGCATAGTGATGCCCGACAGCCGCGTTTCCGTCGCCTGGAAGCTTCGGAGAAAGCCGCATCGCGGGCAAGCGCTCCCACAAAGGTTCTCAGCACAGCGCGGATGCCCGCTTTTATTGTAGGAGCGGGCTGAAATCCGGGATCAGCGCGGGTTCGGCATTGCGGTCAGGGGTTCGACGCCTTCCATGCGGAAGCGGGCGTTGAAGGCGACGGTGATGCGCAGGCCGTCATCGTTGGCCGGCTCGAAGGCGGTGACTTCGTGCAGCAGCCAGGAGGGGAACAGCACCAGTTGTCCGGGCTTGAGCCGGATCGGCCAGGAGCCGGTGTGGAACGGTGGCTTGAGTTTGTGCGAGGCCATGTCGATGAACATGGTGTTGGTCGCATAGGGACTGATGAAAGTCAGGCGGCCGCTGTGTTCGTTGTCCTCGTCGCCTTCCTGGCAGACGCAGTAGACACCGGACCAGGAGTGCAACGGATGGTTGTGGGCGCCGAAATAGCCGCCCTTGCGGGTCACGTGGAACCAGGACTCGTGCGCGACGTGCAGCCGCGCCAGGGTGGCGTCGTCGTACTGGTTCAATTCGCCGACGGCGCGGTAGAGCGCGGCCATGCACTGGTCGCGCAGCCTGGCGATGGCCGGGTCGTTCCAGTCGAACAGGTTGAAGGCGCTTTCGAAGAGTGTCGAATTGCGCGCAACGAAGGGTTCCTTGTTGGCCCAGGTATCGCCCTGTGCGGCGTATTCCAGGAAGGCCTTGCGCAGTTCGGCGTTGAGTGCGTCGCTATCGTCGAATTCGACATTGATCAATGGCACGGCATAGGCGGTGAGGATGGAGAGTTTGGACATGGCGGGTGTTGCCCCCTGACGGAAACCATGCAGTTTACCTTGCGTTGGCATTTAAATTTGCCCATTCAGGCAACAAGTGGGTCGATGATAGTCCCGGCCGGAATAGGGCTTGAGACCGCCGTGGTTAGAAAGCCGCATTAGAAAGCCGCATACAAAAAAGGGGGCCTCTTGCGAGGCCCCCTTTTTGTGTTGCAAGCGTTAGATCCGGATGGATCAGAAGCGCTGGGTGTAACGGAAGTACGGCACGCGACCCCAGACATCGTACAGGTCGGTGTCAACCGAGTCGGCCTGGTAGTACAGGTAGCCCCAGTCCATGGACGGGTCACGATCGAAGGCGTTGCGCACGCCCAAGGTCACGGTCGCATTCCACGGTGCATTGTAGTTGACCTGGAAGTCGTGCGAGACGTACGACGGCATGGTCTTGCCGACGTAATCTGCCGACGGCAACTCCATGCCACCCTCGCTTTCAGGCGCAACAAGGTACTGCTCGTAGGAGCCCTGGAAATCACCACTGCTGTTCAGGCCCACCCAGTCACGATAGGTCCACGAATGGGTGTGGTGGGTGTAATTGATGTTCCAGCTCACCTCGAAATCGCTGATCGACCAGATGTTCTGCAGGCCGGCACGGATGCGCGGGGCACCCGGCTGACCGACATAGCTCGGGTTGTCATTGGTGTGCTGATCAGACACATAGCTGACCATGAACTGGTTGCGCAGCGAACCGAAGTTGCCCAGGTCGAAGTTGGTGCGTGCAGTGAAGTCGAAACCATCGGTCGAGACCGAACCCAGGTTGGTGTAACCGGTCTGGGCCAGCACGATACCGCCGCTGTCCGGATCAAGCTCCAGGCCCAGGCCCACACCCGGATTCGGCGCGGTGGCCGAGGTGCCGGTCGGCAGGTAGCTCAGGCCGGTCGGGCAGTCGGTACGGCTGCCACGCAGACACTGGGTGATCGTGACCGAGTTGATGAACGCGATCTGGTCGGTGATCTTGATGTTGTAGTAATCAAGGCTCAGGTTCAGCCAGTCGGTTGCATCCCACACCACACCCAGGCTGTACTGCTCGGACTGCTCCGAAGTCAGGCTCGGGTTGGAGATGCGCCAGGTATTGATCTGGGTGGAGCAACCGGGCTGGCCGGTCAGCATCATGCAGGTGTCGCTGTCGGTCGATGTATCGGCACTGAAGGACGGCTTGGCAGTCAGGATGTCCAGCGTGGGGGCGCGGAAGCCCTCGCCGTACGAAGCACGGAAGGTCAGGCTGTCGATAGGCTGCCAGCGGGCGGAGATCTTCGGAGCGAAGTCGCTGCCGTAATCGCTGTATTCGTCGTAACGGCCCGCGATGTCAACCTCGAAGTTGGAGGTGATCGGGAACAGCACTTCGAAATAAGCGGCCTTGACATCACGGCTGCCGGCGGCGGAGTTGCCAGCCGAACCCACGACCTGGCCGGACTCGGACAGCGGATCGTAGTTGTCCTGGTAGAACTCTTCGCGGTACTCGGCACCGACGACCATTGCAGCCGTGCCGCCACCCATCGAGAACAGGTCGAAGCTGGCGTTGCCGTAGAATTCCTTGGTGCTGGTCTTCAGGTCACGCAGGATCGTGGTGGTGAAGCCGAGGCCGTTCGGATCGCCAGCGAACGGATCGTAGATGTTGTAGTCACCGCTGGTGATCGGGGCCTGGGCCAGACCAGCAACCACGTAGTTCTCGCCCTTGTCCCAGCCACGGCTTTCGTTGTACCGGGCGCCGACATCCAGCTCGACGTTGCCGATCATGCCGCGGACGCCACCGGCGTAGTTGCTGGTGGTGATTTCCGAATAGCTGTCACGGTTGCCCAGCGCAGCGAAGCGATGGAACATGAACAGGTCCTGGTCGGCGAACTGCGCGTAGTAATCGTCGTAGTACGGGTTCAGGCCGCCGTCTGCCGGCGCGGTACCCGGATGGTTCGGGCTGCCGGCCACGAGACGGATGGCACCGCCCGGGAACGGGCTGGACGGCACCGGCGCATAGCGGCCAAACGAGGTCGCCTTGTTGGTGCTGGTGTCGAAGTAGAAGGTCCAGTCGTCGTTGATCTCGTAGTCACCGCGCGCAAAGATCGCGTTCTGCTTGCTGCTGGAGATCGTGGCCGAAACCGAGCCGTGGTCGAACTGGCAGACGCCGCCCGAGAGCCAGAAGCCGTTCTCGCCATTGGCGCACATGGCCGGCACCGAGGTGCCGTACACCGGGTGCTGCAAGCGATTTGTGACAGCCGTGCTGGTGCCCAGAGAGAAGTTGTTCGAATACACCGAGGTGGTGCTGTTCGGACCGAAGTACCAGTAGTCGCGGTCACGGTTGAACACGATGTCGCGCTCGGAGTACGAAGCGCCGGCCAGCACGCGACCGCGGTCGCTCGAGGCGCCGATGATCACGCTGCCTTCTTCGGTATCACCGCCGTCATTGCTCGGACGGCCCATGCCGTAGCTGAGCTGGACGCCGTCGAAGTCCTTGCGGGTGATGATGTTGATCACGCCGCCCAGTGCGTCGGAACCGTAGATGGCCGAAGCACCGTCGGACAGGATTTCAAAACGCTCGACCGCCGCCAGCGGGATCGAGTTCAGGT
>CAYRJS010000300.1:0-3677 GCA_964424535.1 uncultured Aquimonas sp. | reverse complement strand
TGGGCGTTGGAGGCCAGGTCCGGATCATCACCGTGGGCGAGGTTCGGGTCGGGCAGGACGATGAAGTAACGGTGGCGCATGATCTGTCTTCCTTGAGGCGATGGCATGGCGGGTTGGGTGTGTCGGCGTGCCGATATTGGCCGTTCGGCCATGGCTACATGATGCCAGAGACGTGGGCAGTGGGCATGGTGACCAATCAAGATGCCATCGCTGCCATTACAATCGGACTTCCAATACCCGGATCAGAACCTGCCAGCCTGGATGCTGGCCCGAAGCGGACCCCGAACCATGAAAGAAAAACACGACATCGTCACCAACTGGCTGCCCCGCTACACTGGCGAGCCGCTCGACCAATTCGGCGAGCATATCCTTTTGACCAATTTCGGCGGCTATCTGGAAAAATTCGCCCACATGATGGACGGCACCATCGTGGGCCTGGATCGACCCATGCCCAGTTGCACGGTCGATGGCATCACCATGATCAATTTCGGCATGGGCAGCCCCAATGCCGCTACCGTGATGGACCTGCTGTCGGCCATCTCCCCCAAGGCCGTGCTGTTTCTGGGCAAGGCCGGCGGTCTCAAGCGCAAGAACCAGTTGGGTGACCTGATCCTGCCGATCGCCGCCATCCGCGGTGAAGGTACTTCCAATGACTATCTGGAGCCGGAAGTCCCGGCGCTGCCGGCCTTTGCCCTGCAGCGCGCCGTCTCCACCATGATCCGTGACCACGGCCACGACTACTGGACCGGCACGGTCTACACCACCAACCGCCGGGTCTGGGAGCACGACGAGGAGTTCAAGGAATACCTGCGCACCTTGCGCTGCATGGCCATCGACATGGAAACCGCCACGATCTTTTCGGTAGGTTTTGCCAACGAGATTCCCTCGGGTGCCCTGCTGCTGGTTTCCGACCAGCCGATGATTCCCGAAGGGGTCAAGACCGAAGCCAGCGATGCCAAGGTCACCACCAATTTCGTCGAAGACCATATCCGCATCGGTATCGATGCCCTCAAGCTGATCCGGCGCAAGGGCAGTTCGGTCAAGCATCTGCGCTTTGACTGAACCGGCGGAGTTTGGTCTCAGGGCATCACCAGGCTGACCAGGGCCAGAAACAGGCCCATGCTGCTGATGTCGGTGGCCACCGACAGGAAGATGGCCGAGGCCGTGGCCGGATCCGCGCCCAGACGCTGCAACAGCAGCGGAATCGCGGCTCCGGCCAGGCCGGCGAACATGCAGCTCAGGGACATGGCCAGAAAGATCACCCCGGACAGGATCCAGGGTGAAATGTCCTGTTGCGATTGGGCCACGAAATACAGCGCGATGCCGGCCAGTACGCCACTGACCATGCCATTGAGCAACCCCATCCAGGCTTCCTTGGCCAGCACCTTCCAGGCCGAGACGGCGCGCAGTTCGCCCAGGGTCATGCCACGGATCGCCACGGCCAGGGCCTGGGCGCCCAGGTTGGAAGTCTGTCCGGCCATCACCGGCAGGAACGCGGCCAGCACCACCAGCTTGTCGAGGGTGGATTCAAACAGACCAACCACGGTGCCGGCGCCGAAGGCGACCAGCATGTTGAGCAACAGCCAGGGGTGACGGAAGCGGAAGCTGCGTTGCCAGGGCGTGGCCAGACGTTCTTCCTTTTCCACACCGACCATGCTGCCGGCCTGGGCGGAAATCTCGAAGGTCTGTTGCTCGAACAGGGCCTGGCCCTTGACCACGCCCAGCAGACGTCCGTCTTCATCGCACACCGGATAGATCGGGAAGTGGTGACGTACCACCTGGCGCATGGCTTCGACCAGTTTCTGCTCGGGCCGCAGGAAAAACGGCTGGTGCAGCATGATTTCGCCCAGGGTCGTGCTGCCCTCGGCAAAAGCCAGCTCACGAAAGGCCACCACCCCGATAAGGCGGCCGTCGGCTTCGGTGATGAACAGGTAGATCACCATGTGCTGGCGCAGGATCTCGCGCAGGGTCCGCAAGGTATCCTCGACCGTGGCCGTGGTCGGAAACACCGCAACCGGACGCTCCATCAAGCGCCCGACGGTGCCTTCGGGAAAGGTATGGCCCACCAGCCACAAGGGTTCGTGGCCACCGAAGGGCACGGCTGCGGCAATATGCTGGCGCCGCTGGGGAGGAAATTCCTCCAGCACCTCGACGGCATGGCCGATATGCAGACGAGTCAGCAATTCGGCGATCTGGGCGTCTGGAAGATCCTGCAGCAGGTCGGCCGCGCTGCGCGGATCAAGGCCAGCTACCTTGGAAAACAAGGTCGGGGAAATGTCCATGGCCGGCATCGTATCAGGCGCCGGAAATGCCGTGCAGGGTGTTTCGGCCATGGATGGACAGCACCTTGCGCTCGGCATCCAGGGCCACCACGGTATCGGCGAGGATCGGCAATACCGTCAAGGCGTGTCGGCTCAGACGTTCGTAGTGGACAATGAAACGTTTCAGGGTCCGCGTGTCCATGGCCTGAGGCGCACCCTGACGTCGCAGTTCGCGTTCGGCCTGGTCGCGCCAAGCTTCGACCACGGCAAATGCCGGTGCCTGCAACAGCAACAAATGATCGATGCGCTGCCACAGCCGGACATAGGTTCCGGCCAGTTGCGCGTTGACATGACCACGCCACAGTCCGTGCGGGTCTTCATCGCGTTCCAGAGCGTTGAGCGGCTGCCGCAAGGCATCGTCACTTTCTGGCGGCAGGCCCAGGCACCAACCCTCCAGCACGACCAGCCGAGGTGGCACGGTGATGACGGGCCAATCCACTTTGGCGGCTGGTTCGTCGTGGCCCTTGTCAAAGCGCGGCAGTGGCACGGGTCGTTCGGGGCTGGCATGGGCCAGCGCCGTCAGCGTGGTTTCCAGAAGCGCCACGGCATGCGTGCCCGGAACGCCCCGGGTGGCAAACAGGGGATGAATCTGGTGGGCCAGCGCAGCGCGCTGATTGCGGCCCAGGTACACGTCATCCAGCGACACGGCCACCGCTTGACCAGCCGGCATCTGCTCCACCAGATGCCGGGCCAAGGTACTTTTGCCGCTGCCTTGCAGGCCACTGATACCCAGAACGAAAGGCGCATCGCGCCCGTCCAGTTGCGGGGCGATCAGGCGCAGCAGGTGCTGCGCCAATTGATCGGGCGACGAAGGTGCAGTTGACCCGGAAACTTCAGCGCTCACGCCGGCGCATCTTCATGATGCGGTCATAAGCCGCATTGATGGCGCGGGCGCGTACTTCAGCCTGCTCCCGATCCTCGGGGCTGGCATCGTGCAGTCGATCCGGGTGATAGCGGGCCATCAGGCGGCGGTAGGCCAGATCGATCTGGGCATCCGTGGCGGTGGCGTCAACTCCCAGCTCGGCATAGGCGTCATCTTGTTCGGAAGGGCGGGAGCGCTGTAGCCAGCCAGCATCCAGGGCGTGGCCCAGAACGGCACCCAGCAACAGACCCAGCGGATGGCGCAGCAAGGCAAAACCGAGCAGTCCGCCCAGGATTTTGCCGTACAGACGTGGGCGCGTGGAGTTCATGGTCGAGGAATCATGTCGCTGGGATCGCCTCGAATGGATCATCAAACACCTTGATGGGCAATGGTGATGATTCAAGGTTCAGGGCCCTGTCGCTGATGATCACGCCATCATCATCGGCATACAGCCACTGTCCGGGCTTGACGGTGACGCCGGCGATTTCCAGGGG
>CAYRJS010000299.1:0-3694 GCA_964424535.1 uncultured Aquimonas sp. | reverse complement strand
GTGGCGGCAAGATCACGATTCTGGCACCCATCGTCAGGAGGCGGCGTGCAATCTGAGCATCTGGTCCACATCATCCAGAGCGCGACGCAGACGCTCGGTGGTTTCAGTGCTGCGCCGTGGCGGCGCGCTGAGACTGGAGCGCAGGCTCACGTTTTCATCCTGCAAGATGTCCTGGCGCAAGACCAAGCCGTGCCGAGCCAGCACCGGCGCCAGTTGGGCGTAATTCTGGCGCAGGTCGGCCAGCGTGGCCGCATAGGCGAAATCGCAGACTTCTCCCCGGGCGCTGTAGCTGAAGGCATTGGTGAAAAACATGTCGCCATCACGCGGGCTGGGCTCGAATACCAGCTTGTCGATGGCGTTGTATTGGGTGGCATAGCGCTGCATGCCCACGCGCATGCGCGAATGCAGCACGGTCCGGAAAGCCTGCGAAAGTACCATCGGCAAACCGCCTCCGGCCAGGCGCGGAACCTGGAAGCCGCTGGCATGTCGCGCATGCACGGCATCTACGGGAACCAGCGGGTTGATGCCGAGGAACAGGTCGATATCGGCGTCGAAGGCGATCGAGGCGTGCATGGTGCGGCGCAGGGCGCCGTCGACGAATTGGCGACCCCGGATTTCCACTGGCGAATACAAACCGGGCAGGGCCGAACTGGCCTGTACCGCCGTGGAGATGGGTACATCGTCCCAACCTGGGCCACCGAAGCGCACGGTTTCGCCATTGTCGAGATCGACCGCAACGATATAAAGCAGGCGCTTGAGCTCACGGAAGTCATCGGTGCGACCATGCCGGCTGTAGGCCTCGTGCAGAAAGCGCGCCACCGAGGAATTGTCGAACAGTCCAACCGGGATCAGCGTGCCCAGGCGCGCCATGGCATCACCCAGATGGAGGCTGCCGGGCCGGGACAGGACGGTGTGCAGCCAGGCCTTGAGCTGGGCCGGAGCGGTGGCGACGCGACGCAGATATTCGCCCAAGGCCGGGCGCACGAAGTCATCCGGGTTGAAGCGCACATCGTTGGCATTGCCGGTGATGAAGATCCGGCACATCTGCTCGGTGTCGATGCGGTTGGCCAGGCTGGCGGCCAGAAACGCCCCCGAGCTGACCCCGACATAGACATCCAGTGCCGTCAGATCAAGCCCCTCGACAGCCTGGTCCAGCGCGCGCAACACCCCCAGCTCGTACATGCCACCGATCGGCCCACCACCGGCAATGGCAATGCCGATGCGGGAACGACTGCGACGACGACGTGAGGCGGTTTGCAATTGCAGCATCGTGAACCCATCGATCAATCAATATCCCTGATTCTAGCCCGGATATTTCATGAAAATGCAAACCGGAGGCTGGCAGGTCGCAGCATCGCAGAAATACTTGTGCTGACAGGTCTTTAGTGTGGACCTGGTCACGCTTTGTCGGCAGGGGTCATCAAAGCCTCGACCATCGGGTTTTGCCAACCCGATGGCGGACTGTTGATCGGGTGCCCGTCAGGCGAATTCGCGATCCAGATAGCGACGGATTTCGCTTTCAATCGGGCCGCGCAAGGCCATCAACAGAAAACCGAGATTCACCAGTACGTGGATTTCCCGATCCAGAACCCGGATTTCTCCATCGACGCCACTGCGATGGAAGGCCAGGGTGTCGTCGTCCCAATCGCAGCACACATCAAAGCGTTCCTGGATCTTTTCGGCCACCCGATCGACGGCCTGATGGGCGTCTTCGCGGCTGCGGGAGTGCGGGTGACGAATGTCGATGCTGGGCATGGTGACTGTGGGCAAAGTTTGGAATCAACCCTATTGTACGAAAAGACGCTGGATCGGGATCGTGCCGGAAATCCGCCACTTGCTGGATCAAGGTCGGCAGATGGGCGTCGTGGGCGTAGGCATTTGAGAATGGTTGGGGCAAGAAACGGATATTTCCTGAGTTGCCGAAGTGCGCGGACGGCCACTGGCTCTGTTAAAGTTCCGCCATCACAGGTGGAGGGACCTGAATGCGCTTGGTATTTCGCGCTCGAATGCACGCTGATGTCAGCCTGCATCCGGGTGAGCTGAATTTTGGTGCGTCAGACGAGTGCGATGTGTGTTGCCCGGATGCTGGCTGGCTGCCGCATCAGGCAACCTTGTCGATCGACCCCCAGCGTGGCCTCTGGTTGCGCCTGGAGCCTGGAGCGGGTCTGGCCCATGTGAACGCACGCCCGGTCCACGAGCACGCGATGCTGCGCCTGGGTGACGTGGTGAGTCTGGGCAAGGTGCAATTTACCGTGATGCTGGAAAACGAGGACGTGCTGGTACGGGAGCTGCCCTCGGCCCCGAGTACCCCGCGCGATGCCGCAGCTCGCGTGGCTGCATCCCGGGCCGTGCTGCGCGGTCTGGCTGGCGTGTTTCATGGGCGCACCTTTCCGCTGGGTGCCGGGGTCGTGATCGGCTCTGGCGCCGAGGCCGATGTCTGCATCGAAGGTGCCCACCTGGCGCCGCAACACGCCCGCTTGAGCCTGCGTCACGAGCAGATCGTGCTGCGGGCCGAAGCGCCGGGCAATACCTTGTGCGTGAATGGAGAAACGGTCGAAAACGCCGTGCTCCATCCCGGTGATCAGATCGTGATCGAGCCGCACCGTTTCGTGATCGAAGCTCCCGGCCTGCCGCCACGCGGGGCTGACGGACCCATGGTGCGCCGACGACCCATCACCCAGACCATGCCCTCGGTACCCACCACACCGCTGCCGGGGGAACTGAAACCGGTCACTGATCTACCTTCCGGGCGTGGCAACCTGGGCTGGTTGTTGCTGGCGGCAATCGGCATCGCCGGAGCATTGGCGGCCTTGCTGCTGTTTGCACCACCCTGAGTCCGGGCTGCAAGTACAGGTGTCTCAAGCCTTGCGTACGCGCCGCGGGCGTGGGGCAGGCCGAGACGTATTGTTGGCCAGGATGAAATCGCGTACCTGCGGATAGATCTGCTCGCGCCATCTGCGTCCGCTGAAGATGCCGTAATGACCAGAACCCTTGGCCAGCAAGTGGCGTTTGTTGCTGGCAGGAATGCCACGGCACAGATCGATGGCAGCTTCAGTCTGACCCAGGCCGGCGATGTCATCCAGTTCGCCTTCGATGGTGAGCAAGGCCGTATCACGGATAGCCTCGGGAGCCACGCGCTGGTCGCGCACATGCCACTCGCCGCGCGGCAACAAATGACGCTTGAACACGATATCGATCGTGTCGAGGTAGAACTCGGCATCCATATCGAGCACGGCGTTGTATTCGTCATAAAAGCGACGGTGCGATTCGGCATCTTCCAGATCGCCGCGACGCAGGTTCTGGTAAAAATCCCAGTGTGACTGGAAGTGCCGGTCCGGATTCATGGCGATGAAACCGGTGTGCTGCAAAAACCCCGGATACACCTTGCGCCCACGTCCCGGATAGTTGGGCGGCACCTCGTGGATGACGTTGGTGGAAAACCAGCTCAGTGGCTTGGTGGTGGCCAGGGTGTTGACCTGGGTCGGGCTGCGACGCGGGTCAATCGGCCCACCCATCATGGTCATCGAGGCCGGAGTTTGCTCGCCGGCTGAAGCCATCAGGGAAATGGCCGCCAGCACCGGCACCGTGGGCTGGCACACCGAGATCACGTGCAGGTTGCGGGCGCCGATATGACGGATGAAGGCCTGGACGGTTTCGATGTAGTCGGTCAGCGAGAACGTGCCCGCCGACAGCG
>CAYRJS010000298.1:2301-3700 GCA_964424535.1 uncultured Aquimonas sp. | reverse complement strand
TCGGCCTGATCAAGATCGACGGCACCAAGGTCTATCCGACGAGCCCCGCGCAAGCCGAGACGCCGCCAGCCCAGGACGCATCCGCGTCCGAAGCCGAGGACGCCGGCCCCGCTGCCGATCAGCCTGCCGAGCCCGCCGAGCGCGAGCCCGAAGGTGAAGTGGAGAAGCAGGAGCCGGCATTGGCTGCTTCGTTCTGATCGGCAAGGCCCTCGCGGGCCTTGTCGTTTTCCCAATCGCTAAGGAGAACCATCATGGCAGCCACATCGGCATCCGATAAATCGGTTTCGCCCATTGTCGTCCCCGGCCAACTCACGCTGCGCACCATTCGCGGCAAGAACGGCCCCTTCACCGTCGGTCGCCTCGCCACGCACCTCGGTACGTTCGAGGTCAAGGACCCGGAGCTGGAGCAATACCCCGAAGGCAAGTACGACGGGGAATTCATCATCAGGTACATCTTCCCGAAGTCCTACCCGGTCGGTGGTGGCATGCGTTTCGAAATCCGCGCCAGTCTGGACGGAATGACGCTCTACGACATCGACAAACTGAGCCGTGACGAGGCACGCAGCTTCGCCACTCAGGACCTCGATCCACTTGACGAAGAGCTGGGCGCACAGCCTGCGGTAACGCCGGCAATACCGGCCAAACCAGCCAAATCGTCCAGACCCGCCAAGCCCGCACCTGTGCAGGCATCCGCAGACCCGCTGGTCGATACCACCCCCTTTGGTGTGGATGCGCCGACGCCCGCTACGGCGACTGCCTCCGGCAGTACCGAAGAGGGCGATGCCGCGCTGTTCGGCCTGCTGTGGCCACTGGATGAGTCCGTGAAACTGGATTCGACCATCGACCGCCGCACCCTGCGCGCGCAGATCGCTCGCTTGAGCGAACTGGGTTATGCGCTGGACTTCAAGACGCAAGAGTGGAGCCGCCAGGCCGAACTGCAACCCGCGTAGTACGGAACGCTGCATCTGCGGTGTTCCTCACCCACCCGCCGGGGGCCTTCCCCTCGGGGGAAGCCTCCGGCTTCATTTCTCCCGGAGGCCTCTCATGGGCTGGTATTTCTCCCCCCAATCGCGGTCTGAACTGATCGCGGAACTGATCACACCGCAAGAGACCGAGCGCACCAGCGTGAAGGTCATCGCCCACGCACTGCGTGGCAACGTCCTCTGGTCTGTTACGCAAGTGACGGCCAAAGCCGACGGCGTACATCGTGATCTCGCGCCAGGTCAGTCCCTGCGCTATATCCGCTGCGATCTGCTGCAACGCAGCGGCGGCCAGTGGGGCTACAAGCCGCTGGACGAATCCATGCACCCGTACTACTACTCGTGCCCGCTGTCCTATCTGGATCTCGCACCGGAGCAATCCGCCGACTGGCGTGCAGGCGTTCGCGCCTACCACGCGC
>CAYRJS010000298.1:0-2201 GCA_964424535.1 uncultured Aquimonas sp. | reverse complement strand
CGCATCGACGAATGCCCGGACGTGATGGCCGACGCTTGCGTCGGCGATGACCAGGGCAATCTGATCTTCCTGTCGATCTGGGCGCGGGACACCGCCGTCCAGCAGTTCCTTGCTCGCCTGACCCTCGGGCGTGACGAGCAAGGCCTGGAGCAGTTCCACGTCATCACCGACCAGGGCGGCAGCGTCCCGGTGTTCGTCGGCAACGTCGATCGCCTGGAAAAGCGCATGACCCGCGCCTACCGGCGAACGCTGTTCGGTTCGCTGTCCAACGTGTGGCTGTTCGATCGGCGCTGCGTCAAGCCCGACAAGGCCAACGCCAGCGCACTGGCATTGCTGCCCCGCGATAGCGACCACCGGCTTGACCGCCTGTGGACGTTGGTGCAGGACACCTGCCCACTGCCATTGCTCGACCACTGGCGCGAAACCGTGCTGGAACTGCTGCAAAGCCGCGAGATGCTGACCCGCCTGCCGTTCGCCCTCGGGCCTTTGGTGGGCCATCGGCTCGCCATCGACGTGCCGGCGCTGACCCAGGCGCTCGGCTCGCTGATCCGCAGTGACGTGCTCACCGCCTATCCCTATCCGGCCAAGATTTGGACGCCGGAAACGGTAGCGGCTTGACCCACCTGCGCAGGCACGCCAAGGCGTGCCTGCGCCAATCATCCCCGCCAACCAGGAGACTTCCATGGCTCTCATGTTCCCGCGGCTCGCCCGCAATTTCGTGAAAAACGGGTACTTCCCGACCGACGAACCCACGCTCGAAAGAGCTCTCAATGCACTGATGCCGAGTGCGCCTGAATCCAATGGGCCGATGTGCATCCTCGATCCCTGCGCCGGCGAAGGCGTGGCGATTGCCGAAGCGGCTCATGCCCTCGGGCGCGAGCATGCCAAGGCGTTCGCCGTCGAGTTCGACGCAGAGCGGGCGCGCCATGCCCGTGGTCTGGTCGATCACTGTCTGCACGCGGACCTGATGGACACGATGATCTCCAAGCAGTCCTTCGGTCTGCTCTGGCTCAATCCGCCGTATGGCGACCTGTCCAAGGACGTCAACGGCAACATTGGCTATCAAGGTCAGGGCCGAGCCCGCCTCGAAAAGCTGTTCTACCAGCGCACGTTGCCCCTGTTGCAGTACGGCGGCGTGCTGGTCTTCATCGTCCCCGGCTACGTGCTCGATGCCGAGCTGGTCGGCTGGCTGACACGCCACTACACCGACCTGCGGATCTATCGAGCGGTGGAAACGCAGTTCAAGCAGGTGGTGATCTTCGGGCGACGGGTGCGTCAGCGTGAGCAGACACCCGATGCCGTCAAGGCCGTGCGCAGTCTGTTGCTGCAGATTGGGCTTGGCGAAATCGAAGCCGAGGAGCTGCCGAGCGAATGGCCGTTCCTGCCGTACATCGTCCCCGCCAGCCCGGCGGAGCCGGGGCATTTCTTCCGCGTGACGATGGAGCCGGAGCAGTTCGCCGATGAGGTTGGCAGACTGCAAGGCCTCTGGCCGTCGCGGGATACGCAGTTGGGGGCCGCGCAGCAGACGCTGCGTCCACCGGCGCGGGCCTTGTCCCACTGGCATCTCGCCCTGGCTCTGGCCGCAGGCGCGATCTCGGGAGTCGTGCAATCCAAGACGGGGCGCGTGCTCGTCGTCAAAGGTGACACCCACAAGGACAAGACGCTCCAGCGGGAATTCACCGAGCGCGAAGACGGCTCGATCGCCGAGACGCGCATCCTCACCGACAAGTTTGTTCCCGTCATCCGCGCGTGGGACATGACGCCTGATTCCCCGACACGGGGCGAGGTGTTGACCATTCGCTGATTGTTTTTCACCGCCGACGGTTCGCCGTCGATTTTTCCACCTACCGGGGTCCAGTCGCCCCGATGGGGTGCCGTGGCCCCTCCATATCCAGGAGCCTTCCATGGCAGCCCAAGCACTTTCCATCAGCCAAACACCGAGCCTGCGCTTCTCGCCAGGCCAGGTGGTCATGACCTGCGGCGTCGATGACCTGGTCCGACAGGGCCGGCTCAACCCGACTCCCTACCTGCGTCGCCACCTCGGCGGCGATTGGGGCGACCTCGACGACAGCGACAGGCGGCAGAACGATGCCGCGCTGAAGTCCGGTGAGGATCGCCTGTTCTCTTCCTACCAGGTCACACCCGGCCTGAAGCTCTGGATCATCACCGAATGGGATCGCAGCGTCACCACGCTGCTGTTG
>CAYRJS010000297.1:0-3700 GCA_964424535.1 uncultured Aquimonas sp. | reverse complement strand
CAGATTGCGGTTGTTGATGCCCAAAAGCACATGCTCGGAAGCGGGTAGTTGCAGGGCGCGCTGGAGTTCGGCTTCGTCGTGGACTTCCACCAGTACGTCCAGGCCCAGTTCCAGCGCCAGCGCGGCCAGTGCCTGCAGATGGGCGTCATCAAGGGCCGCCACGATCAGCAAGATGCAGTCGGCACCCAGGGCACGGGCTTCGACTACCTGATAGGGATCAACGGTGAAATCCTTGCGCAGCACCGGCAGGGAACATGCAGCCCGGGCTTGTTGCAGATAGGCATCGGCGCCCTGGAAAAAGTCCACGTCGGTCAGCACCGACAGGCAGGTCGCACCACCGGCGGCATAGCTGCGGGCAATCGCGGCCGGGTCGAAATCGGCCCGGATCAAACCTTTGGACGGGCTGGCCTTCTTGATCTCGGCAATCACCGCGGGCCGATGTTGGGCCAGGGCGGCGGCAAAACCGCGTGCCGGTGGCATTGCGGCGGCTTGCTCCTGCAGGGCTTCCAATGGTGTCACGACGCGCCGGGCACGTACTTCCTCGTGCTTGCGTTGCAGGATTTTCAGCAGGATGTCGCTCATGCTGCGGCGTCCTTCAACTGGCGGGTGGTGGCGACGAACTGGTCGAGCTTGGCCCGGGCTGCGCCGGAGGCGATGACCGTGCGTGCCAGTTCGATACCCTTGGCGATGGAATCGGTCCGGCCTGCGGCATACAGGGCCGCGCCAGCATTGAGGGCGACGATTTCCCGCGGCAGACCGTCCTGGTTTTCCAGTGCCGCCAGCAGCATCGCGCGCGACTGATCGGCGTTGTCCACTTTGAGGTTGCGACTGGCGGCCATGGCAATGCCGAAGTCTTCCGGGTGGATCTCGTACTCGCGCACTTTGCCATCGCGCAGTTCTCCAACCAGGGTGGCAGCCCCGAGGGAGATTTCATCCATGCCATCCCGACCCCAGACCACCAGGGCATTGCGGGCGCCGAGGCGCTGCAAGACACGCACCTGGATACCGACCAGGTCGGGATGAAACACGCCCATCAGGATATTGGCGGCCCCGGCCGGGTTGGTCAGCGGGCCCAGAATGTTGAACAAGGTGCGTACGCCCATTTCCCGGCGTACCGCGGCCACGTTCTTCATGGCCGGATGGTGGATCGGTGCAAACATGAAGCCGACCCCGGTTTCGGCAATGCAGCGGGCCACTTGTGCGGGTTGCAGATCGATGGCCACGCCCAGCGATTCGAGCACATCGGCGCTGCCCGAACTGGAGGACACGCTGCGATTGCCGTGCTTGGCCACCTTGGCCCCGGCCGCGGCGACCACGAAGATGCTGGCGGTGGAAATATTGAAGGTGTGGGCACCATCGCCACCGGTGCCGACCACGTCGATGAAGTGCTCGGTATCGGGCACCTCGACCTTGGCTGCGAACTCGCGCATCACCTGGGCCGCGCCGGTGATTTCGCCCACGGTTTCCTTTTTTACCCGCAAGCCGGACAGGATCGCCGCCGTCATCACCGGGGACACTTCCCCGCGCATGATCTGACGCATCAGGTCCACCATTTCATCGTGGAAGATTTCACGGTGTTCGATGGTGCGTTGCAGGGCTTCCTGGGGGGTCATGGTTGTGGTCATGGTGGCTGGGGCTGGCAGAGGGCTGGAACAGGGACAGAACTGGCCATTGTAGAACCTGTGCCTGGAGCGTGGCCGCTGTCGACCCGGCTTTGTTCATGCATAAAGGTAACCAGCTCATGCATTTCGATCTGTGCTGACAGCTTGGTTACAATGGCGAACTTCTTGCGTTGCCAGCCCACCCGGAGTCACACGAAACCCCATGAGCGATACGACAGACAAGGTCCGCACGCTGCCCGGCAGCAAGTTCACCAGCCCGCAGGGCACCCGGGCCATCAAGGACGGCATCAAGCCCAGCCCGCTGTCGAGCTTGCCTGATATTGGCCGCAAGCCGGATTGGTTGCGGGTCAAACTGCCGACCGGGGCCAAGTTCCAGGAAATCCACGAGATCGTGCGCAGCCACAAGCTGTCCACGGTGTGCGCCGAATCCAAATGCCCGAACATCGCCGAGTGCTGGGGGCGTGGCACCGCGACCTTGATGCTGATGGGCTCGGTCTGTACCCGCGCCTGCAAGTTCTGTTCGGTGTCCACCGGCAACCCGCAAGGCTGGCTGGATCCGCTGGAGCCGGCCCACGTGGCCGATGCCGTGGCTCTGATGCAGTTGAAATACGTGGTGTTGACCTCGGTCGATCGTGACGATCTTCCCGATGGCGGTGCGGCCCACTACGCCGCCTGCATCAAGGCCATCCACCTGCGCATGCCGGAAACCGCAGTGGAAGCATTGACGCCGGATTTTGGCGGTCGCCTGGACAGCGTGGCTACCGTGCTGGATGCCGGTTTGGCGACGTTCGCCCAGAACATCGAGACCGTCGAACGCCTCACCCATCCGGTGCGCGATCCCCGTGCCGGCTACCGGCAAACCCTGGATGTGCTGGCCTTCGCCAAGCGCCATGCGCCGCAGACCGTGACCAAGACCAGCCTGATGCTGGGCCTGGGCGAAACCGATGCGGAAATCGAGCAGACCCTCAAGGATGTGCGTGCCGCCAATGTCGATGTGGTGACCATGGGCCAGTACATGCGCCCGACCAAAAATCACCTGCCGGTGGAGCGCTTTGTCACCCCCGAACAGTTTGCCCAGTATCGGCAACAGGCTTTGGACATGGGCTTTCTGGAAGTAGTGTCCGGCCCTCTGGTGCGCTCCAGTTACCGTGCCGAACGGGTGCTGGAACGCAACAACGTCGGCCTGGATCCGGCCATTGCCGAGGGTATCCGCGAAGCCAGTTCGATGCGGTGCTGATCCACGCGTACCTGACTGTACGCCAAGCCTGCAGCCTGGACCATGACTGATGGCCCACGTTGGTCGTGGGTCACGGACCTTAAAATAGCCGGCTTGTTCACACTTTTTTCGTGGGAGAAATCCACATGCGTTTTCTGCTTGCTGCGTGCCTGGTTCTGGGCATTGGGCTGTTGTCGGGTATCGGTTCGGTGACGGCCAAGACCCCGGTGGACATTGCCTATGAGGAGTTCACCTTGCCCAATGGTCTGCGCGTGATCGTGCACGAGGACCACAAGACCCCGGTGGTGGCGGTCAACCTCTGGTATCACGTGGGTTCCAAGGATGAGCCGGTGGGACGCAGCGGCTTTGCCCATCTGTTCGAGCACCTGATGTTCCAGGGTTCGGAAAATCACCGTGACGAGTTCTTCGTGCCCTTCGAGAAGGTTGGTGCCACCAACCAGAATGGCACTACCAACCAGGACCGCACCAATTATTTCGAGAACGTGCCCACCACGGCCCTCGACATGGCCCTGTGGATGGAGTCCGATCGCATGGGCCATCTGTTGGGCGCCATCGATCAGGAGCTGCTGGATGAGCAGCGCGGAGTGGTCAAGAACGAAAAGCGCCAGGGTGAAAACCAGCCTTATGGTCAGGTCTGGGATGCCCTGTCGCGGGCCAGCTACCCGGTCGGGCACCCGTACCACCATTCGGTGATCGGCTCGATGGCCGATCTCGATGCGGCTACCCTCGATGACGTCAAGGACTGGTTCCGTTCCTGGTATGGCCCCAACAATGCCGTGCTGGTGCTGGCCGGTGACATCGACCTGGCCACGGCCAAGGAAAAGACCCTGCGTTATTTCGG
>CAYRJS010000296.1:0-3705 GCA_964424535.1 uncultured Aquimonas sp. | reverse complement strand
CTGCGCTCCAGCCAGGACTGTGCCTGCAACAAATCGCCACGCTGCAAGGCTTGCACACCTTGCAGATACCACTGCAAGGCCTCTGGTTCCTGCGGCTGACCCGCAATCCATCCCGACCCGGAAACAGACGCAGGCCCGGAGTTTCGTTCCCGACCCAAACCCCAGAACACCACGACCCAGGCCAGGGCAAGCACCACGGCGATGGCGACCAGAACGCGATATCGCACCGGCTGGCGGATGGGTGTTGAAGCGGATTGCTGCGGCGTAGATGCAGGCGGCTCACGCTCGACTTCTGCCACAACGGACACATCAGCTTGCGGACGTGATTCGATCTGCGAATCCTGGGCGCGCACGGGGGCAATAAAACAATAGCCCAGCCGATGCCGGGTCTCGATATATCGCGATTCGCGTGCCGAATCACCGAGCACGCCACGAATTTCCCGGATCGAATGGCTCAGCACACCCGGCGTAACCGCCTGCCGCCCCCAGACCCGATCCAACAATTCATCGTGCCGCAACAAGCCGGGCGCTTCTTCCAGCAAAGACTGCAGCACCCGCGCACTCATCGGCCGCAAGGCCAGTTCACCCTGCGGGCCTTCCAGACGCAGATCGGCGGCATCGAAAATGAAATCGTCGAAGAAATAACGCATCGCTGGATTCTAGGTGTTTGCCAAGGGGAAATGTTCCAGCCCGACCGAACTACCAGCAATATAGCCTTGGTGTTTGCGATGGCACTTCCGTTATCGTGCGCAGGCACCGTCTTTGCGAGAACTCCACCATGCTCATCGCCATTGCCCGGGAAGTCAGCCCTGCCATCGAACGTTGCGAGCTGACCCATCTGGAGCGGGTGCCCATCCGCCATGAGATCGCCAGTGCCCAGCACCGGGATTACCTGCAGGCCCTGGCGCTACTGGGCTGCAAGGTGCAGCGTCTGCCAGTAGAACCGGATCTGCCCGACTCGGTTTTTGTTGAAGATGCCGCCATCGTGCTCGATGAAGTGGCCGTGATCGCCCGCCCCGGTGCCGCATCACGGCGGCCGGAAACCGCCACGGTGGCCGAAGCTTTGAAGCCCTGGCGCAAATTGCTTCATATCGAGGCGCCGGGCACCCTGGATGGGGGCGATGTCATGCGCCTTGGACGCCGCTTGTTTGTCGGTCTGACCCGTCGCAGCAACCGCGAGGGCATCGAGCAACTGCCCAACTTGCTGGCGCCTTGGGGCTATACCGTGACGGAGGTGCCGATCAACGATTGTCTGCATCTGAAAACAGCCGTTACGCCGATCGCCGAGGATCGTTTGCTGCTCAACCCGGCCTTTGTCGATGCCCAGGTCTTCGACTGCCCGTGGATCGAGGTGGATCCGTCTGAGCCGATGGCCGCCAATGCCTTGCTGATTGGCGAAACGGTGATCTTCCCAACCGCATTCACGCGCACGCGCCAGCGCCTGGAACAGGCCGGCATTCGTGTGCATGGAGTCGATGCCTCTGAACTGGCGAAGGCCGAAGGTGGTGTCACCTGCTGCAGTCTGGTGTTCGAAGGCCCTTGATGCGTGTCTTCGCCGCCATCTATGCCGGTTTGATCGCCGTATACTGAAACCACACCTTTCCGATTGATTGCATCCATGCTGCATTCGCGCCTGGCCGAGCCTTTGGTCATGCTGGCCACGGTTGTGCAGTGGCTGGTTCTGGCGACCTTTGTCGGCGCCATCGTGGGCGTGGTTTGCAGCGTTTTCCTGCATCTGCTGTTTTTGACCGAAGGACGGGTCTATGACGTGCCTTTCGGTTGGCAGCTCGGCCTGTTGCTGACTGCCGGTTTGGCTAACGGCCTGTTGCTGCATTACGGCTATCGCCTCAGTCGCAGTGGCTTCAGTGACGAACCCATCGTCGCGGTCAACGAACAGGCCGGAAAAATGCCGTTCCGCACCCTGTGGATCAAACCCCTGGCGGCACTGATCACGCTCAGCGCCGGCGGTTCGGCCGGCAAGGAAGGTCCGTGCTCGCATATCGGCGCCAGTTTTGCCGCCGGCATCGGGCGCATCTTTCATCTCAACAAGGAGTTGCGCAAACGTCTGCTGGCCTGCGGTGTCAGCGCCGGTTTTGCCAGCGTTTTCGGCACCCCGATTGCCGGCGCCATCTATGGTGTGGAGATGCTCGCCATCGGTCGTCTGCGCCATGACTTCCTGTTTCCCGGCATCGTTGCCGGCGTCACCGCCTTCCAGGTCAGCAAGTTTCTGGGTGTGCCCTATCCCGAATACCACATCGGCTTCGTCGATGGTTTCACCCAGATCCTGTTTCTGAAAACGGTGACCGTCGGCATCCTGTGCGGTGTCGGAGCCTGGATTTTCGTCAGCCTGATGCACGGCATACGTCGCGGTTTCACCCAATTGCGTCAGGCTCTGAATCTGTGGCCACCGCTGGTGCCGGTATTGGGCGGGGCCTTGGTCGCCGTGTTGATCCTGATCGTGCCCACCGATTATCTGGGGCTGAGTCTGCCGGTCATGGAGCGGGCGCTGCAAGGTGAAGCCATGCCCTGGCTCGGGTTTTTCTGGAAGGCCCTGCTGGTGGCGATCACCCTGGGCTCGGGTTTTTACGGAGGCGTGGTGACACCCCAGTTCGTGATCGGGGCCGTGCTGGGCAGCGCCATCGCGCCCTGGGTCGGGCTGGATCCGGCTCAAGGTGCAGCCGTGGGTTTTGTGGCTGTAGTGGCTGCTGCGTCCAATGCCCCGGTGGCCGCCGTATTGATGGGCGTGGAACTGTTCGGCGCCGATGCGCTGCTCCATGTTGCCGGCGCTTGTGTTGCGGCCTATCTGATCATCGGTCACCGCAGCATCTATCCGGCCCAGCTTGTGGCCTTCAGCAAATCCTCGTGGATTTTCGCCCGTGCCGATCTTCCCGTCGGGCAGGAAAAGGTACGCCTGTCACGCGGTCTGCTGCGCTGGTGGAGCAAGCGGCGCAAGGCGGAAGATACGCCAGATAATTCGATGAACCCCTGAAAGCCTGAGCAAACGCAGCAATCACGGTCTACAGTGCAAAAGATTCAAGGCAGTTTTAGCGATAAATCGAGAAACAAATCACATTTTTTGCACCAGGTTTTCACCTTTTTTCCCATTTTCGGGTGCTGCGCTGCAACACTATGCAGCACTGCATCACGGCCGCCTGACAGGCATGGGCCACTTTCCGAACGGGAGACAGACAATGATTGACCTGACTGGGCGCGTAGCCCTTGTGACCGGCGCCGGTGGTGGACTGGGACGTTCACACGCCTTGTTGCTGGCCAGCCGTGGCGCGCGCGTGGTAGTGAACGACATGGGTGAATCCGCCGAGGCCGTGGTCGATGAAATCCGTGCTGCTGGCTGGGAAGCACGCGCGGCACGCTGCTCGGTGACCGACGTCGAAGCCGTGCAGGCGATGGTCGACCAGACCTTGGCTGATTGGGGCCGGGTCGACATCCTCATCAACAATGCCGGCATCCTGCGCGACAAGAGTTTCGCCAAGATGGACCTGGCCGATTTCCGCCTGGTGCTCGATGTGCACCTGATGGGCTCGGCCAACTGCACCAAGGCGGTATGGAGCACGATGCGGGCCCAGAATTACGGCCGCATCATGATGACCACGTCCTGCAGCGGCCTGTACGGCAACTTTGGCCAGGCCAATTACGCCGCCGCCAAGATGGGCCTGGTCGGGCTGATGCAGACCCTGGGCATCGAAG
>CAYRJS010000295.1:0-3718 GCA_964424535.1 uncultured Aquimonas sp. | reverse complement strand
ATGTGGATGTCTCGAACTACTCCATCGGCGGCGGCACCAGTCCGTGGTCGAACAATGACAGTGATCGCAAGAAGCTGGACATGATCCAGGCCGGCATCCTGACGGTGGCGTCCGCTGGCAATACGCGTACCGAAACCCCGGACCCGGTAGGCATGGTGTCCCACCGTGGCCCATGGGTGATGACCGTGGCCTCGTCCACGCACGATGAGCAGCTCTTCGGCCTCGGGCTCTCCGTGGTGGGCGGTCCGGTGGAACTTCAGAACATCCAGACCCAGTCGGGCAGCACAACGCCTGCGTATAACGGTCCTGCGGTTGAAATCCTCCGCGACCCGTCCAACGACGAAGGCTGCGATCCTTTCAGTGCCAACTATTTTGCCGGCAAAGCGGCCCTGATCCAGCGCGGCACCTGCGCATTCACGATCAAGATCCAGAACGCCTACGACGCTGGCGCAGAACTGGTCCTGATCCGCAACAATCAGGTTGGTACGATCTCAATGGACACCACAGGTGCGCCGAGCGTCCCTGCCTACAGCATGCTGCAGGTCGATGGCGATGCGCTGGCTGCCTTCATCGACAACAATCCCGGTACGGAAGTCGGATTCACCCAGGCCCGACCGCCTGGCGACAGACTGTCGGACTTCAGTTTCCGTGGCCCGACGCCTGCGCCGCTGGCCAACCTGACCAAACCCGACATCACCGCTCCGGGCGATGACGTTTACGCCGCCTATCCGGGTGGATATGCGTGGATGGGTGGTACCTCCATGTCCGGCCCGCAGGTCGCAGGCGGGGCATTGCTTGTCCGCGCCAGCAAGCCGGACTGGACGCCGACCGAAGTCAAGTCGGCCATGATGATGACTGCCAGCACCATCGGCACCAAGGACGGTGTGAACGGCAATCCCAGCACCGGACCGTGGGATGTCGATGATGTCGGCAGCGGCCGCATGGATCTGGCCAAGGCCGTCAAGGCCGGACTGGTGATGGACGAAAGTATCGCCAACTTCACCGCCGCCAATCCAACCAGTTCCGGCGATGTGCGTACCTTGAACCTGCCGGCACTGCGTGACGTGAGCTGCACGCCGTCCTGCACCTGGACCCGTACCGTGCGCAACACGCTTGACACGCCGTCCAGCTGGTCCGCCTCGGCCGCCTTCTCGGAGGACGTCAACATCACGGTTTCTCCCGCGAACTTCAGCTTCAGCGGCGACACCACGGAAACCCAGGTGCTGACCATCACCGCCTCACCCAATGGCGATCAGGCTGCCAAGGCGGTTTTCGGCCAGATCAACCTGCTGGAAGGTGGCAGCCAGTCGCCTGATCTGCATCTGACGGTGGCCGTCCGGGGTACCGGCCCGTTCACCGCTGCTGCAATATCGGTGAACCCCGAACAACTGACATCAGTGAATGCTGAAGGCGACAATGCGCCGATCAACAGCGTGCTGCGCATCAACAACATCGGCCCACAGACCCTGAACTGGGAGCAGGCCGCCGATGGCACCATCAACTATCCGGAAGCCGTGGTCTTCGACCAGCCGCAATCAGGCACCAACGGCATCGTGTCGCATTTCTCGACCGCAGTTAGTGGCGGTGCAAACACCGCCGGTGACTTCCGTCTGGGCAATCCGACCGATCTGACCCGGATCCAGGTGTTCGGCTTCGACAACACCAACAGCATGGCGTCGGTGGACAGCATCACCTGGGTGATCTACCCGGATGATGGCGGCCAGCCGTCGGGCAGCTTCGAGGATGGTCATACCGGGGCATTGTGGCAGTACAGCACACCTCCCAATGGCCCTGGTGTCACCTTGAGCGGCACCGGCGTGATTGCGCTGGATCTTGTGGCCGCCAACCAGTCGCTGAGCCTGCCACCAGGCCATTACTGGATCACGGCTTACCCAACATCGAACACAACATTGGGAACCGGTGCGCCGCGCTGGAACTGGTTCATGGCTGATCCCGGCGCAACAGATGTCTCCAAGCTGCTCGGCTCTGCTTTCGGAGAGCCTACCTGGACACCGACAGGTCCTGGTGGCCTCGGCAGTGCCATTGTGGATGTGGCCTTCAACCTCAGCGGTACTCAGACGGTTCAGTGCGGTGCAAGCTGGCTGTCACTGGACACCACTTCCGGGTCGATCCCGGCTGAGCAGTTCAGCGATGTGAACCTGACGATCAATCCCGTCGGCCTGTCCTGGGGCAAGCATGTGGCTGCCATCTGCCTTGAAAGCAATGCAGCCAATGAGGATTTCACCGTGGTTCCGGTGCTGCTGGATATCACCCCGGACCCGGCGCTGATGGCGGATGTGAGCCTCAATGCCACCGGCCTGCCCGGCACCACGACGGCTGGCAGCAACGTGACCTTCCTGGTCAGTGCGGTGAACTTCGGCCCGGCAGCCGCCGACAATGTCGAAGTGGTGTTGAATCTGCCTGAGGATATTTCCGTCCAGTCTGTCAGCCTGGTGGAAACACGCAAGGCCAACGACTCCCAGGTCAGCCAGCTCCAGAACACCAACTGGGACTGTGAAACCGGTGTTTCGCCGGTGATCTGCACCTATGCCGGCACGTTGTCGGGCGTGGCCCAACCGCTGCAGGTGATCGCGCGGATCAGCCCGGACGCCGCCGAAGGCATTCTGGCTACGCATGTCTCCATCCACTCGACCAATGCCGATCCGAACCCGGCCAACAACAGCGTCACGGTACTGACCAACATCGTGGGCCAAGCCCTGTTCTCCGACGGCTTCGAGCCAGTACCGTTGGCGGACAGCGGCGTGGTCACCCATGTGGTGCCCGCCGGTGGCGACAAGCAGTGGAATCTGGTGACCGGCCAGTTTGGCGACTACGGTACGTTCAGCGGTGCCGACTTCAACCTCTACTCGGGAACCGGCAGCATTTTGATGTACTACTCCTTCGGCGACAGCGTTACCGGACAAGGTGCTGTCACCACAGCGCCTGAAGGCAACCAGATCGCAGTGCTCCAGTCCGGCGCCGTGATCGGTCCTTCCAGCGACTTCACCTCCAGCGGCCAGAACAACATGACCGGCTGGAATGTTGGAACCAGCGGCTATATCGGCGTTAAGTTCTTCAACGAGAGCACCGGGCAGTTCAACTACGGCTATGTTGAACTGGAGACCACCGGAGCCAGCGGCCACCCGGCCACGGTCACCCGCCTCGTCTACAACCCCGCAGGTGGAAGCATCACCATCCCCTGATGCGGAACCCGGACCCGGCCTGTGCATGCACAGGTCGGGTCAAGGAGCCTGTTCATGAGGCGGGGCTTTGCTCCGCCTCTTTTTTTGGGGCGCGCCTGGATATCGGTCCTGCCCGCGGCTTCGGATCGTTTGAGAAACCCGGCAAGACAAGCGCACCCGGAATCCATGGCATGGATGGGTGACACCACCGCCTGCGCTGATCAGGCGTTATCTCAGGCTTCAAGCATCCGGCAGCAACGGCAGATGCTGCCGCGCCCATTGCACGATGGCCGCTGCCGGCATTGCGCCGGAGTGGCGGGCCAGTTCGCGGCCGTGCAGGAACAGGATCAGGGTCGGGATGCTGCGGATGCCGAAGCGTGCGCCCAGTTGCGGTTGGGCTTCGGTATCGACCTTGGCCAGTTGTGCCTCGGGCTCCAGCACGCCGGCCGCTTGTGCGTAGCCCGGTGCCATCGCGCGGCATGGCCCGCACCACGGTGCCCAGAAATCCACCAGCAGCGGCAGGTCGCCGCGCTGTG
>CAYRJS010000294.1:0-3723 GCA_964424535.1 uncultured Aquimonas sp. | reverse complement strand
TTTCCCGGCTACTTCCTGATCGTGGCCGACTTCATCAACTGGGCCAAGCACAACGACATCCCGGTAGGTCCCGGGCGCGGCTCGGGTGCCGGTTCGGTAGTGGCCTGGTCCTTGCGCATAACTGACCTGGATCCGCTGGCTTACGGCTTGTTGTTCGAGCGCTTTCTCAACCCGGAACGCGTGTCGATGCCCGACTTCGACGTCGATTTTTGCATGGACAAGCGCGACCGGGTCATCGACTACGTGGCCCAGAAATATGGCCGCGACCACGTCAGCCAGATCATCACCTACGGCACCATGGCGGCCAAGGCCGTGGTGCGCGACTGTGGTCGGGTGCTGGGCATGGGTTATGGCTTTGTCGATTCCATCGCCAAGCTGATCCCCAACGTCCTGGGCATCTGCCTGGATGATGTCCTGGGGCGCAGCAAGAAAGCCCAGGAAAAACCCGAGCTGGTCTCGCAGGAACTGCTGCGCCGCTGCGAGGAAGAAGACGAGGTCCGGGATCTGATCGATCTGGCCCTCAAGCTCGAAGACCTGACCCGCAATGCTGGCAAGCACGCTGGTGGCGTGGTCATCGCCCCGGAACCCTTGACCGAATACTCACCCCTGTTCGCCGAACCGCCCGGCAAGGGTGAAACCGGGCGCAGCATCGTCACCCAGTTCGACAAGGACGACGTGGAAGCGGTGGGCCTGGTGAAGTTCGACTTCCTCGGCCTGCGCACCCTGACCATCATCGATTGGGCCGTCAAGGCCATCAATCGCGTTCGCCAGGAACGCGGCGAAACGCCGCTGGATATCAGCCAGATCCCGCTCGATGACCGCGCTGTCTACACCCTGTTCGGCAATGCCCAGACGGTAGCGGTGTTCCAGTTTGAATCCGGGGGCATGCAGCGCCTGCTCAAGGACGCCCGCCCCGACCGTTTCGAGGATCTGATCGCCCTGGTGTCGCTGTACCGACCCGGGCCGATGGAGCTGATTCCCAGCTTCTGCAAGCGCAAGCACGGCGAAGAACCCATCGACTACCCCGATCCCCGGGTCGAGCCAATCCTGCGCGAGACCTACGGCATCATGGTCTACCAGGAACAGGTCATGCAGATGGCCCAGATCATCGGTGGCTATTCCCTGGGTGGCGCCGACCTGCTGCGGCGGGCCATGGGCAAGAAAAAAGCCGAAGAAATGGCCAAACATGCGGTCATCTTCGAAGAAGGTGCGGCCAAAAACGGCCTTGATGCCGAAACGGCCAAGCACGTCTTTGCCTTGATGGAGAAATTTGCCGGCTACGGTTTCAACAAATCCCACGCCGCCGCCTACGCCCTGGTCAGCTACCAGACCGCCTGGCTCAAGACCCACTATCCGGCCCCGTTCATGGCCGCCGTGCTGTCGGCGGATATGGACAATACCGACAAGGTCGTGGGTTTCCTCAACGAATGTCGCAGTCTCGGCCTGAGCGTGCAGGTGCCGCACGTCAACACCTCAAGCTACCCGTTTGAAGCCATCGATGCCCGTACCCTGCGCCATGGCCTGGGTGCCATCAAGGGCGTTGGCGCCGGGGTTTGCCAGGAAATCACCCGATTGCGTGAAAGCGACGGACCGTACCGCGATCTATTCGATTTTTGTCAGCGCCTCGGACCTCGGGTGAATCGGCGCGTGCATGAGATCCTCATCGTCGCCGGCGCTCTGGACGGTCTGGGACCCAACCGCGCCACCATGAAGGCGCACCTGCCCGAGATCCTGCGTGCGGTCGAGCAAATGGCTCGCGATCAGGAAGCCGGCCAGGTCGATCTGTTCGGCAGCAGCAGCCAGGCCCAGACGCCGGTTCTGCCCGCGTTCGAACCTCTGCCCGACTGGCCCCTGCTCGAACGCCTGGAAGCCGAACACGAAGCCCTGGGTCACTATGTCAGTGGCCATCCACTGGACAGCGTGCGCGCCTGGATCGCCGGCATCATCAGTTGCACCCTGGATGGCGTAGACACACTGCGTGAACAAACCCGCCGCCAGCGCGGCCACGACAACAAGGTCCTGCTGGCCGGCCAGATCGTGGCCGTCAATCGGCGCAATGAAGACCGGGTTTTTGCCGCTCTGGAAGATGGCCACGGACGTCTGGAGATGGTGGTTTCCGCCGAAGCCCTGCAGGACGTGGACAGCCTGCTCAGTCCCAAGAACCTGGTTCTGGTCGAAGGCAACCTGCAGGAAGATCGCTTCAACGGCGGCACCTTGCTGCGCCTGCGCCGGGCCTGGACGATCGAGGACTATTGCACCCACCACGGCCAGCGCCTGCACCTGAGCCTGGACAGCAACGCTCCGGGACTGGATGTTGCCTTGCTGGAAGCTCTGGCCCCGTGGCGCAACGGCCCAGCCCGACTCAGCTTCGAGATCCTCACCGCCACCGCCCGCGGCGCCCTCGATGGTCCGACCGAACTGAACCTGCGTACGCCCCTGATCCTGCTCGAAACCCTGCAAGCCTTGCCAGGCGTGGCCAGCGTCAAACTCCAGTTGGCCCGACCCACCCGTCCACAAACCGATCTACGCGAAGCCTGAAACCCATAGCTGCCGAGCTTGCTCGGCAGAGTGTGCGGCGAGCCGCACACCTAAACCGTGATTGCCTCGATCCCTTGAACCATCAAGCCAGCAAACGCGCCAACTCCTCCGGGCTGTGCCAATCCTGCAGCGACACATAGCGCGGAATGAACCAGCGGTCGCTGTCCCAGTGGAAATGTGCCGGTTCGGTGGCAATGGCGGCCTGGATGCCGTGTCGGGCTTCAAAGCGCGGCAGGTAGTCATGGCGCAGGTAATCGCTGGCTTGGCCGTAGGGATAGGCAAACAGGCGCGGACGGCGACCACTACGGGCCTGGATCAGATCGCTGGCGTGGTCAATTTGCTCCTGACAGGTAGCGGCATCAGCAACGGCGTGGAAATGCCCGTAGTCCTCATTGCCCTGGGCCACGCCGGGATGGCGATGATCGAGCCCGTGGCTTTCGATGACCAGCAAACCACTGGCTTCGGCTTCGGCCCACCAGGTGTCATTCATCCAGGCATGACCCAGATCGGTCTGGCTGATCGTGGCCCGCGCTGCCGGGTCGGCCAGCACAAAGCTGGTGGCATGCACCAACTGACCGGGATAACGCTCTTTGTGGCGGCGCAAAATCGTGCCAAAGCCAAGCTGAAGACCCAGTTGCGGGTGTTCGATGTCGAGCCAGTCAAAATCACAGCCATCATCGAAAGTGATGCAGACTACGGTGTCCAGATCAAGATCGGAATGGCCTGACACCAACCCATCCACCAGTGCCTGCAAAGCTACGATGCGCCGGCCGGAAGCCGCAATCACCTCCAGATCCTCAGCCAGACCCACATGGGAATTGGTGCCGTAGTCGTTGCCGAACAGCAACTGCGAGTGGTAGGTCAAAATCGGGCAGGATGGCATCAAGACGCATCGCTTGTGGAGATAAGCCCGATCATAGCGTGTGCCTGCTTGCCGTTGGCCCCTATCACCGGCATGCTGGAACCAGGCCATCGGAAACCCATCGTATGCCCTGCGCCCTGCTCGTCGAAGACGACCCCACCAGCCGCGCCTTTTTGCAAGGCGCTCTGGAGGTGCTGGGCTGGCAAGTCGAAGCCCATGCCGATGGTGCCTCCGCTGTTGCGGCTGCCATCGCTCGGCGCTTTGACGCCATGCTGTTGGACCTCAACCTGCCGGACATGGATGGTGGCCAGGTGCTGCGTCAG
>CAYRJS010000293.1:0-3742 GCA_964424535.1 uncultured Aquimonas sp. | reverse complement strand
CTCGGTCATGCCCACTGCCTGTCGGTACACGCGGATGGCGAACTGATCGGCGGCATTTACGGGGTCCATGTCGACTCCGTGTTTTGTGGGGAATCCATGTTCAGCCGGGCCAGCGGCGCCTCCCGGTTGGCGCTGGCGGCCTTGTGTCGGTTGCTCCAGACCCATGAGGTGCGCTGGCTCGATGCGCAGATGCCTACGCCATACCTGGAGTCTCTGGGTGTGCAGCACTGCACACGCGCCGACTATGTAAAAAAACTGTCCGCCCCTCCTTCTGCGCGTTTGCCAACCACGTCCTGGTCAGGTTTGATCCCGATCTGGACGGCCCGTGATTTTGCCGGATGAACCAGTCCCGAACCCGGACCACCGCGCCTGGATGGAAATGCAGGTGCCAGGCCATATAGGCATCATGGGGAAACAATTGGAGGGGCCGTGGGCAACGAATTGATGCGTTTCAATCCGAGGGTCGTGCGCGGCTTCGTCGCGTTTTCACGGGTGGCCGCATGGGTGGTCGTGGCAGCCGGCCTGCTGGTGCTGGCCGTAACCTGGATCGCCCCAGACTCGGGCCTGGGGCAAACCTTGTTGTCACAGGCCAGCCTGCGTCTGCACAGTGCGGCCACCTGTGTGGTGGCAGGCCTGGCCCTGGGGTTGCGGCAACGCTCAATGGCTGGCTCCATCACACTTTCCCTGCTGGTGGCCCTGTCCGGTGGTCTGTCCCTGATCGCCACCACAGGGGTGATGCCACCGTTCATGCCGCCGGTTTCCAGTCATGTGACCCTCAACCCGCATATGACCGAACTGGCCGCGTTCTCCTTTCTGGTCCTCGGCCTGGCCGGTTCGCTGTCTGCCGCTGGTCGCTGGCCATGGTTGCGCGAAATCCTGTGGCTTGCGGTCATCGTGACGGCGATGGCGGCTTGTGCCTCCTACGGCCTGGTCTTGGCCGGCGAGGCGGAAAACCTGTTGCGACGTCTGCCCTTGGCAACCGCCCTGCTGCTGTTGCTACTGACCCTGGGCTGGATGTCATCGACCCCCACCGTCGGCCTGACCCGCATTGCCGTGGCCGACAGCATGGGCGGAGCCTTTGCCCGCCGTCTGATCCTGCCATCCTTGCTGTTGCCCGTGGTTTTCACCTTCATCTTCGTGGTGTTGCAGTCCCGCTTTGGCCTGTCCGAATCCTTGCTGCGCGCTCTGGCTTCTGTGGCCACGGCTGGCACGGTGACTTCGATGATCATCTGGGTGGCATTCCTGCTTGATCGAGGTGAACGCTTGCGCCGTAGCGAAGCGACATTGCGACAGGATGCTGAAACTGATGCTTTGACCGGCTTGGTCAACCGTCGCGCCCTGGACACGGCATTGGCGCAGCTTTGGCAGGGTGCTGAACTGTCCCAGATCGCGGTACTGATGCTGGATCTGGATCATTTCAAGGGTTTCAACGACAGCTTCGGCCACCCGGCCGGCGACGAAGTATTGCGCGAAACCGGTCGCCTGCTGCGTGCCGCGGTACGCCCTGGTGATCTGGTAGCCCGTTACGGCGGAGAAGAGTTCGCGATCGTGCTGAGCCAGGCCGACGAAGCCAGTGTGCATCGCGTCGGCCAACGGGTGCTGGAGGCGTTTCGCAAGCACGCCTGGCCCCTGCGTGCGGTAACCATCAGCATCGGTGGTGCCCTGGCCAGGGCCGATGATGCATCACCCGAGGCGGTGATTGCGCGCGCCGATGTCGCCTTGTACCAAAGCAAGCAGGATGGGCGCGACCGTTTGACAGTGGTGCCCTGAAGACGTGCATCACGTCCGATATTGTCATTTGAGCCAAATCAGTCTATTATTGGCAGGCTTTGTCGATGCTTTTGACAGCCGCCCACGCCATGCGTCAATGGTGAATACACACACATGGTTGCAATCCGTTCCGGGGTGCCTTTCGAGGTTCGGTGACGGTGCCATGTGGAAGCCCAACCCCGGAATCGTCACGCCACCGTACGCGGATTGACGTGGCCTGCCCACCTGCCGGCCGGCATTTGGGCCGGAAACGATTCCATCATTCCAAGGATTCATCCCATGCCACAGATCACCATGCGCCAGATGCTGGAAGCCGGCGTCCATTTCGGCCACCAGACCCGTTACTGGAACCCCAAAATGGGGCCATACATCTTCGGGGCACGCAGCAAGATCCACATCATCAACCTGGAAAAGACGGTTCCGCTGTTCAACGACGCGATGAACTTCATTTCCGGCCTGGCCCAGAAACGCGGCACCCTCCTGTTCGTCGGCACCAAGCGCTCGGCCCGCGATGCCATCATCGAGGAAGCCCGTCGCTGCGGCATGCCTTACGTTTCGGCTCGTTGGCTGGGCGGCATGCTGACCAACTTCCGCACCGTCAAGCAGTCGGTCGCACGTTTGAAGGAACTGGAAGCTGCCGAAACCGACGGCACCTGGGAAAAGCTGGTCAAGCATGAAGTGCTGCACCTGCAGCGCGAGCGCGAAAAGCTGGAAAAGTCGCTGGGTGGCATCAAGGACATGAACGGCCTGCCCGACGCTCTGTTCGTGGTTGATATCGGCCATGAAAGCATCGCCATCCAGGAAGCCCGCAAGCTCGGCATTCCGGTGGTGGCCGTGGTAGACACCAACTACGACCCCAACCTGGTCGATTACGCCATTCCCGGCAACGATGACGCCATTCGCGCCGTGCAGTTGTACGCCCGTGCCGCGGCCGACGCCGTGCTGGAAGGCAAGGCTGCCGCACCCATCTCGGCGGCATCGGGTACCGATGAATTCATCGAACTGGACGAAGCCGGCAACCCGGTCGTGAGCGAAGCTGCCGAAGCACCGGCGGCCAAGCCTGCCCGTCGCGCCCCGGCCAAGAAGGCCGCTGCCAAGAAGGCTCCGGCCAGCGAATCCGGCGACAACTGATCGCGATCGGATTCGATCATGGCCGCCCTGCACCGGGCGGCCATTTGCTGCAAGCACACGCTCACTACGGGCCTGGCCCGGCGTGTGCCCTTACCCATCCGCAAACATTTCGGAGATAGTCATGGAAATCACCGCAGCCCTGGTCAAGGAACTGCGCGAGCGCTCCGGCGCCGGCATGATGGAGTGCAAGAAGGCACTCACCGCTCACAATGGCGATATCGACGCCGCCATGGAACACCTGCGCAAGACCGGCCTGGCCAAGGCCGACAAGTAGGCCGACCGCATCGCCGCCGAAGGTCGCATCGCTTCGGCCAGCAACGGCCATGACGCCGTGCTGGTCGAGATCAATTCCGAAACCGACTTCGTGGCCAAGGACGAAAACTTCGTTCGTTTCACCGACGCCGTGGCCAACGCTGCCCTGGCCAATGCCAACGCCGATATCGACAGCATCAAGACCGTCGCCTTGGGCGATGGCAACAATGTCGAGGAAGCCCGTGCTGCCCTCATCGCCAAGGTTGGCGAGAACGTCCAGGTGCGTCGTCTGGCCCGCGTTACCGGCGGCCACAACCTGGGCGTCTACGTCCACGGTGGGCGCATTGGCGTGCTGGTCGATGTTGAAGGTGGCTCGCCCGAATTGGCCAAGAGCCTGGCCATGCACGTGGCCGCCATGAACCCGCAATACCTCACCCCGGCCGATGCCCCGGCCGAGTTCGTGGCCAAGGAAAAGGACATTGCCCTGGCCCAGATGAGCGAGAAGGACAAGGCCAAGCCGGCTGAAATCCAGGAAAAGATGATCAGCGGCAAGATCAACAAGATCCTCTCGGAAATCAGCTTGACCGGC
>CAYRJS010000292.1:0-3744 GCA_964424535.1 uncultured Aquimonas sp. | reverse complement strand
GCCATCGATGAAGCCAACCTGGTCGTGTTCGTGGTCGATGCCAAACACGGCCCAAGCGTGGTTGATGAAGACATTCTCAATCGGCTACGTCGCAGCGGCAAACCGGTATTGCTGGCGTTGAACAAGATCGATGCCGCCGATCTGCACGAGGCCAAGGCCGAGTTTGCCCGCTTTGGCCTGGGCCAGATGTATCCGCTTTCAGCCGCGCACCGACGCGGTATCGACACCTTGCTGGATGCCATCATCGAACATCTACCGGAACGGGAAACAGAACCTGCCCTTGCAGAAGACCCGGAACGCCTGCGTCTGGCCATCGTTGGTCGCCCCAATGTCGGCAAATCCACCCTGGTCAACCGCCTGCTCGGCGAAGAACGGGTGATTGCCTCCGATGTGCCCGGTACCACCCGTGATGCCATCGCCGTGGATCTGGAGCGCGATGGGCACAAATATCGCCTGATCGACACCGCCGGCATCCGACGCAAGTCCCGGGTCGACGAGGTCGTGGAAAAATTCAGCATCATCAAGACCCTGGAAGCCATCCAGCAAGCCCAGATCGTGGTCTTGATGGTCGATGCCAGCGAGGGCATCACCGATCAGGACGCCACCGTATTGGGCCTGGTGCTGGACGCCGGCCGCGCTCTGGTGATTGCCGCCAACAAGTGGGATGGGCTGGACGACTACCAGCGTGAACAGGTTCGCGCCGGGCTGGATCGACGTCTGGATTTCGTGCCGTGGGCCGAGCGCATCATGATTTCGGCTCGTCACGGCTCGGGCCTGCGCGAACTGCTGCGGGCCGTGCAACGGGCCCGGCGTTCGGCCAGTTTCGAGTTCAGCACCTCCGATCTGACCCGGGTGCTGGAAACCGCCGTGGCCCAGCATCAACCGCCTCCGGTTGGCAGTGGCACTCCCAAACTGCGCTTTGCCCATCCCGGTGGTACCCATCCACCGACCGTGGTCATCCACGGCACCCGCCTCAAGCAACTGGCTGCCAGCTACAAACGCTATCTGGAAAACTACATCCGCAAGCACTACAAGCTGGTCGGTACACCGCTGAAACTGGAGTTCCGCCAGGGCGAAAATCCCTATGCCGGGCGCAAGAACCCGCTCAGCGAGCGTCAGGCGCGCAAACGCAAACGCATGCTTCGGCATGTAAAACACTGAAGTTCTCGGATCTGGCCCGTGTGGCTGCATCGGCAAGGGCAGGGCATGTACCATTTCCGTAGTTTCCCCCTTACGACAGGCACCCATGACTGCCCGCATCCTTGATGGCAAGCGCATTGCCGCGCAGTTGCTCGACGATATCGCGGCCAAGGTGGCCCAGCGCGTGGCTCAAGGACAGCGCGCACCAGGCCTGGCCGTGGTTCTGGTCGGTTCGGACCCAGCCTCGGCCGTGTACGTACGCAACAAGCGTCGCGCCTGCGAGCGTGTGGGTTTTGTCTCGTTCGATTTCGACCTGCCAGAAACCACGAGCGAAGCCGAGCTGTACACCCTGATCGACCGCCTCAATGCCGATCCCGCCGTTCACGGAATCCTCGTGCAGTTGCCCTTGCCGGCCCATATCGACACCACCGCCCTGATCGAGCGCATCGATCCGGACAAGGATGTCGATGGATTCCACGCTGCCAGCGTGGGTCGTCTGGCCCTGCGCCAACCCGGCCTGCGCCCATGTACTCCACGCGGCATCATGACTTTGTTGGCCCATACCGATCGCCCCGTACGCGGGCGCGAGGCCGTGGTGGTCGGAGTTTCCAATCACGTGGGCCGACCCTTGATTCTGGAACTGCTGATTGCTGGCTGCACCACGACCTGTTGCCATCGTTTCACACCGCCCCAGACCCTGCGTAGGCATGTTGGCGAGGCCGATATCGTGGTAGTGGCGGCCGGTCGTCCCAATCTGGTTCCTGGTGAATGGATCAAACCCGGCGCGGTGGTGATCGATGTCGGCATCAATCGCATGGAAGACGGCTCGCTGCGCGGCGATGTCGGTTTCGAGGCGGCCCTGGAGCGTGCCTCCTGGATCACGCCGGTACCCGGTGGAGTAGGGCCCATGACAGTGGCCACCTTGATCCAGAACACCCTGGACGCTGCCGAGGCCATGGATTGAACCCGAATCCCGGTTTCAATCCGGATATGGACGCCATTTCCCCCAACAACCGACGCATCCGGGTTCTGCATTTTGTCACCGGTGGATTTTCCGGTGGTGCCACCCAGGTGGCGATCCAGTTGGTCAATGCCGCACGCACCAGCGATGCCATCGAACCGTTGCTGGTATTGCGCCGCAAGCGCCGTACGCCCGCTGCACGCCTGGAAGAATTACACAAAGCCGGCGTACCCATGGCCGTGGTACCCAGCTGGACCCATTGGGCCACGATCATCGCCTTGGTGCGGCTGTGTCGCCGCTTTCGCCCCGATATTCTGGTCGCCCACGGCTACAGCGAACACCTGTGGGGCCGCTATGCTGGCCTTCTGGCCAAGGTTCCGCATCTGGTCCACGTCGAGCACAACACCCGCGAACGCTACAGTCACTGGCGTCTAATCCAGACGCGTTGGCTGGCCCGTCGCAGTGATCGCATCGTGGGTTGTTCGGAGGGCGTACGTCGCGTCTTGCTGGAGATGGGCATGCCGGCTGATCGCACCATGGCCATTCCCAACGGCGTCCGCCTGGAACCGTTTGCCCAGGCCGACGCGCATCCCTGGACCGGGCGTGTGCCCGGTATCGTCATGGTGGCGCGATTTTCCAAACAGAAAGACCATGCCACCTTGCTGCAGGCCTTGGCTCTGTTGCGTCAGCGCGGGCTGCAGATTCCCCTGCAACTGGCCGGTGGCGGCAAAGCCCTGCATCGCAAACCGCTGGAGCGTCTGGCCGAACGCTTGGGTATCGCCGATCAAGTTCACTTTTTGGGCGTGGTGCGCGATGTGCCGCAACGCTTGTTGCAACACCAATTCTGCGTCCTGAGCACCCATTACGAAGGCATGCCGCTGGCTTTGCTGGAAGGCATGGCCGCCGGTTGTGCCGTGATCGGCAGCGCCGTACCGGGCGTGCGCGAGGTGATCGCGGATGGTGTCGATGGCGTGCTGGTGCCCGAGTCCAACCCCGAGGCCTTGGCCAAAACCCTGGAAGACCTGGTGAAAAACCCGGAAAAGGCTGCGCAACTGGCAGCACAGGCACGCCAGACCGCCGTGCAGCTCCACAGTCGCGAACGCATGCACCGGGATTACGAAACCCTGTTTGTCGAATTGGCAGGCTCTGACGCCTCGTCGGGGACGTAGCCACGACCTACCTTGATTGAAGCCCCGACACGTCGCGGATTGTTGGTCGATCCTACGCGATCGACGTTTCCGTGCCGTTCAAATGAACGACGCCGATTCGCCGGGAACGTACCCCTCGATACGCCGCGGATTGTAGGTCGATCCTACGCGATCGACGCTTCCGCTACGTGATCGACACATCCATTACCTTGCGATGCCAGCGCAGGGCGCTTTCGATGATGGCCTCAAGGTCCAGTTCGGGTGTCCAGCCAAGTTGCACGGCAGCCTTGTCGGCCCGTGCCACCAGTACCGCAGGGTCGCCAGACCGGCGAGGATGCACCTGGGCTTCCGGCGCTCCCGCGCACTGGGCGCGACATTGTTGCACCACTTCCAGCACCGAATGGCCAGTCCCAGTGCCCAGATTGAAGACGTTGAAACCGGCCTGTTTCTGAAGAAAATCCAGCGCGGCCAGATGCGCACGACACAGGTCCTCAA
>CAYRJS010000291.1:1996-3756 GCA_964424535.1 uncultured Aquimonas sp. | reverse complement strand
TATTGGGCGGTGACATCAGGTATGCGGCCGAAGGCCAGAACATCCGTTTTGCGCTCGTGATGCCGCTGCGTGCGCCCGAGGAGGGTGGACACGCAGAGAACATCTGAGGGGTCTGGGGGAGTGTCTATGTGGGACGTGCTTGTATGTGAGGATTCCGACGCGCTGCGCGAGTCCTTGACGGAATACCTGGCGGAGTCGGGTGAATGGACGGTGCGGGCCGCGCGCGACGGCCTGGCATTGCGGCGGCAGTTCGTCGAGCGGGTGCCGGACATGCTCCTGCTGGATGTGGGGCTGCCCGGTGAGTCCGGTGTCGAGTTGACACAGTGGGTCCGGTCAACCTATCCGGCGGTCGGGGTCGTGGTGCTGTCGGGGCGGTTTTCCGCCAGCGACCGGCTGGCGGGCTGGCGGGCGGGAGCCGACGTGTACCTGGTCAAACCGGTGGCCCCGGAAGAGGTGGATCTGGCGCTCAAGGCGGTTCTGGCGCGGTCGATGCCGGCCATCGAATCGGAGCGCCGCCGCAACGGTCTGCGGCTGGTGCTGGCCAGGCGATGCCTTGAGAACGCCGACGGGCAATGCACCCCGCTCACCGCACGTGAGGCCATGGCCTTGCAGATGCTGGCGCAGTCCCCCGGTGTGATCGTCGCGAGTGACGCCTTGCGGGAATTGCTATGGCCCAAGGAGGACGACGACACCGACTACCAGAATGCCTTGTTCTCGCTGATCCGCCGCTTGCGGCGCAAGCTGGAGGCTGCCGGTCTGTCGCCCGATGCCATTGCCATGGTCCGCGGGCGGGGTTATCGCTTCAACCAGGGAAGCACCGCGCAACTGGTGATTGATTAGAAATCAAGGGTTTTCCCTGAGTTTGTCAAGCGCAGACGCATCCATCCCATGCCAGCGTGACCTATATCACGAATAAATTTCGATGAAAGTGCCTATATGTGACAGATAGTGACAGATTCGACGAATGTGTGCTTCTTATGCTTCGAGGCGTTACTTTCAGTAATGGAGAAGTACATGTTTCTACAGTCACGTCGTCCTCAAGGTATGCAGCGCCGTTCGCGGCAGTCGGGTTTCACGCTCGTCGAGTTGTCGGTGGTGTTGGCGGTGATCGGCCTGATCATCGGCGCGATGGCCATCGGCAAGGATGTGCAGCGCAACGCCGAATACACCAAGATCAAGAACAAGTTCGTTGATCAGTGGGAGCAGGCCTACAACCAGCACTACCAGCGCGCCGGCGTGGTGGTGGGAGACAGCCAGACGGCGCCGCGCCTGATGGTCAATGGCACCAACTACGGTTCCGTGCCGGTCACGACGCCGCTGTCGGGTGGCGACATGACTGCCGTCACGGCGCCGCCCCGGGTGTGCGACAAGGCCGAGGGTGTGTTCATGTCAACCCGAGCTGGTACGCCCGCGGTCGATCTGCGTGACCAGATGGTGCGCGCTGGCGTGCGCATGCCGCCAGGCCGTGCCGAAGGCTACGAAGACCGCTATGTCTACCTGGACAGCAATGGCAACCCGCAGGAGGTGCAGGTGTGCTTCCAGTGGAACAACCCAGGTGTCGCGAACAATGGCGAAGGCTCGGGCAACGTGATGATCATCTCGGGCCTGACGCCCGACCTGGCCCGCTACCTCGACCAGATGGTGGATGGCAAGCCCGATGCGCGTGAAGGGCGCTTCCGCCAGCAGGGTGTCGACAACGGCACGTGGAATGAGCCGGGGGTGCAGTGGAACACCAACAACACCTTCGAATACTCCGAAGC
>CAYRJS010000291.1:0-1896 GCA_964424535.1 uncultured Aquimonas sp. | reverse complement strand
GCCGAATACACCAAGATCGCCAACAAGTTCCTCGACCAGTGGAAGATGGCGTACGACCAGTACTACCAGCGCACGGGAACGGTGCTGGGTGACTGCCAGCAGGCGCCGACTTACATGATCAACGGAGCCCATACCAACATCGGCTTCAGAAATGCCTGCGAGCGCCGCGGTGGTCAGGCTGTGGCGGGCATTCCCGAGAACTTCATGGGCACCGGCTACAAGATCTGCGAAGGCCAGGGCTATCGGCCCGGTCAGACGGGCTATGGCGATGCGAGGCTCTCGCGCCAGTCGCTGCGCGATCTGATGGTTCGCCATGGGGTGCGCCTGCCCCCGGGCCGCGGCGAGGGTCATGAAGACCGCTATGTCTACCAGGACACCAACGGCAACACGTCCGAGGTGCAGGTGTGCTTCCAGTGGAACCCCGCGGGTACCGCCAGTGGCGCCGGCAACGTGATGGTGATCCGGGGGCTGACGCCTGACCTGGCGCGTTACCTCGATCAGGTGGTCGATGGCAAGCCCGACTCCCGCGAGGGCCGCTTCCGCATCCAGGGTCGTGCGTCACACACCCAGACGGGCGACGCCAATGAGCCGGGCACGGCATGGGAAGCCAACAACACGATTGCCAGCAACATCTATGGCAACCGCCACAGCAGCAACGACACCACGGCCATCGGCGCCAACAACCCCAGCGGTGCCACGGCGCGGGGTCGTCAGTATGACGAGGACCGTGTCACGTTGCTGACGGCGCACTGGGTCATGGAGCAGTGATGGCGATATCTCGGCGTGGGCGCTTGGCCGTGCTGGCGGTATCGACGCTGCTGCTGGCTCTGGCATGCTGGGCCGCCATGCAGGGCATGTCGCGGCTCAGCCAGATGCGCGCGCAGGGTGAGTGGTTGCGCGCCGAGAGAATGCAGTTGCAGAACCAGTTGCCCTTGATCGAGCAACGCGAAACCTACGCCCGCCAGGCTCAGGAGGTCAAGGCCATGGCTGCACGCCTGGGCATCGATCCCGAGCGCTGGACCAACCGCCGGGTGCAGCGCTCCCCTGCGTTGATCAGTCGCCAGGATGCCGAGACCTTGCTGCGTCAGCAGCTCGGTCCGCAGGGGCGCCAGTGGTTTGCCGCCGATCGTTTCGACCTGGCGGTGACATCGCCTCAGGCGGGGCTCTTCACGCCACCGTTGCCCGAAGACCGTGGCTTCAGCCTGGAGATGGTGGGCGAGGTGTACTTTCCCTTTGAGGCGCCATGACCTCCGAGCAGATCATTTTCGTTTCGTCACGGGGCTGGTTTCAGCTGGCCCAGGGGAAGGTGACCGAGATCCAGCCGTGGCCGACGCTGCGGGCACCGGCGTTCGTGGTGGCGGACTTCGCGGACGCACAGGTGGGCGTCCAGTACTGCAAGGGCAAGGCCGCCTATGCCGCGGCCCAGATCGAGAAGGTGGTGCGTGCCGAGGGGTTGATCGACGGCGCGGTGCAGGTGTTCATCCACAAGCAGATGGGCCACGCGGACAGCAACCAGACCCTGTACACGGCCGTGCCTTTGCCGCAGTGGCAGGAGTTCCAGTCGTGGATGGCCCGCCAGCGTGACCACTGTCTGTTCATCCCGCTGGCTGGCCTGTTGGCCACGAAGCGCCCGGACGGGGAGGCCTGGGTTCTCCGGTCGGGCTCGCAGTTGCACGTCTTTGGCGAACACGAAGGGCGCATGCACTATGCGGCGGCGGTGGCGATGGGCACCGATCCGTCGGATTTTGTGATGCCGGTGAAGGTCGCGCTGACACAGTTCAAGACCGGTGGCTGGAAGGGCCGTGTGGACGCGTTCGCGTGGGCCACGGTGCACCCCGGCGATCCGGTGCAGGAGCAGACTCTGCTGGATGGTCTGGCCGAGGCGGGTGTGGTGCA
>CAYRJS010000290.1:0-3764 GCA_964424535.1 uncultured Aquimonas sp. | reverse complement strand
GCGTATCGTAGGTAAAGACCGTGGTGTCACCGACGACTTGGGCCGCGAATTCTGCAACTTCCTCGGGGCGATCCCACAGCCCGGCCAGACGATCAGAACTACCTGATCCGCTGCCGCTGGGAATTGCTGCATTCGAGCAGATTTCATTGGGTCGGCCCGATCCCTGGCGATCGAGCATGATGTTGATTCCGGCCACCACGGCGTCGCGCACCGGCTTGATCGGCCGCTGACCTTCGCCGCCCGCCTTGTCATCGCTGTCATCAGAACAGATCCAGGTGGTGCCATCGCGTCCGTTGTCTTCTGCAACCTCTTCCTTGATGGCCGGCGCCTTGGCTGGGTTTGCAGCACCCTTTTCCTGCCAGGAGTTCCACTGACCCACACGAATCCATTCCTGGAACGCATTGCGATCATCATCAGCCATCGCCGCTTCGAGCTGCTGACATGAGGCCACCGAGATATTCACTCGGGCCTTGGCCTCCAGCAGGGCGTTCTGGAAGATGTCGTAAAGGCCCGGATTGATGCGCTGAAGAATCAGCGCAGGCAACGAGGCAATGGCCGAGTTCGCAGCCTGGACCATCATGTTCTGCAAGTCATCGGCCGCGCCTTTCACGCTGTCCAGCACGCCGGCAATGTTCTCTTTGAGATTGAACTTGCCACAGGAGAAGTTCGCTCCCGCCCGGAAGTTCACGCCCATCGAGTAGGTATAGGACAGGTGCGCCGCAGGCGGCACCGGGGAGGCACCACCCAGGCGGTAGTACATCGGGCCACGCTGTGCGTTGGCCGACTCCGCAGCAAACATCATCCCTGCGGTCAACACCGCGCCTGCGGCCATGCTCGTAATCACCAGTCGCTTCGCGTTCATCACATCACCCTTTGTCGCAATCGTTCGGTTCAATTGGTTTCGAGACAGGCACCTTCGCCTTCTTCCTCATCTTCCACGCTGCCCAGATAGATCCCGTTCCGGGTCAGGCAGCACTTGTAGGTTTGCCAGTAGTTCCAGCCATACCGGCCAAAATCATTGGATCGTGCAAAATCAAGTTCCGCGCCCATCGTGTGACAGGACTTGTCTTTTCTCGGCATGATCATTTGCCATGGACCACCACGAAGCTCTGCCTCATCCGATGAACTGACCACGTTGTCAGGGCTTGGACCTGGTGGCTCAACATCCTCTGGCATGTCTTCGTCATGCAATGGCTGGTAAATCCTCAATTCATTCTGTCTTGTTGCAATATGTATTGCCCTTTCAGCCGCAACTGCTGCGGACATGTAATCGTTATATTGATTCACAAAGCCAGTCCGAGGGAATCGCGGCCCGTATACATTAAGCGGCCATAATCCAACCTCTGATAATCCCGGAACCATTGCATAAAGCAAATATATTGGATTTACTAAATCCAGCCCCCCCCCCCGCCAACTTAATGCGTCTAAATCAGAAAGATAATAGGCCATCATTGGAGTTACTTCTGATGGACATATACCCGGAATATCACCGTCACCAGCTTCACTGGCCGCAGTAATGGGGTGGCCGATAACCGTGGCGTACTTGAAGCGAAGGTGCGTAGAGCGTTGTTGTTCTTCTCGATCCCCGCTGCCAGCTACCGCTTCCACATCATCTCCGGTCGGCTCACCGAAGGTGGCTTCCTCCATGATCGCGTCATGTCTCACGGATTGACCGCCACCCAGCAGGCCACCCATGAAGGACGATCCCACCTCCTGCTGTAGATCGTCATAGAGATCCCCGCCTTCGGTGAACGGATTGCCCCGTGTCGTCCAGGCGGACACGATCACATCGGGGTAGTCATGTTTGATGCGAGGCGTGGTTTCGATCGTGGGGAAACAGCCAATCGGCGTGCAATTGGGCACCAGGAAGAAACACACACCGGTGACACACCAGTTGATGCATTTCTCCATCCCTTCCATGGCAACCTCCGTTGCCGTGGCGATATCGAAGTCCTGCAACTCCAGAGCCTCATCCTCTCCACCGCCTGGGGTTTGCGCGTGGAGCGCGTGCAGTGGCAATGCGAGCATGAGCAGCAATGGGGCAATGCACATCCGAACAGACATGATCAGTCTCCCAGCGCCATGCACACCAGTTCGGTGGCATTGACGCTTCCCAGATAGATTCCGTTTCGTGTGAGGCAGCACTCGTAGCTCTGCCAGTAATTCCAGGCATACCGGCCTGAGTCATTTCCGCGACCAAGATCCATTTCCAGCCCGAAGTTGTTGCAAGACGGATCGGGCAGGGGCAGCACCATCTGCCACGGCCCATTGAGCAGGCCCAGCGAGTTGCCGATGGTGTCCAGCCAGTCGCCAATGCTCTCGCCTGGGGCTTTCACATCAGCCGGCAAATCCGGCCGATACAGCGGCACATAGATGCGCCATTGCAGCAATCGAGTGACGATGTGCATGGCGCGATCAGCAGCAACGGCTGCCGACATGTAATCGGAATACTGGTTGACGAACCCGGTGCGGGGAAAGCGCGGGCCATACACGTTCAATGGCCACAGGCCCACCTCGGACAAGCCCGGAACATTGGCGAACAACAGCCACATCGGATGAAGCAAATCCGTCAGTCCGGTTCGCCAGTTGAGCGCGTCGAAATCGGAGTGGTAGTAGGACAGCAGCGGAATGGCCTCGGAGGGGCACATTCCCGGGATGTTCGCGCCGATGGCACCGAACACCCCGCCCTGGTTTACCGCTGTCATGGGGTGGCCGATGACTGCCGTGTGCTTGAAGCGCAAATGCGTGGATCGTTGCTGCTCTTCCTGATCGCCAGTTCCCTTGACTGCCTGATCGGCCTCCACCTTGGGCGCCAGATCACCAAAATCCGGGGTGGTCAGGATGCTGTCGCGGCGGATGTGCTCGCCGCCACCCAGCACGCCGGCCATCATCGAACCGCCGGCGGCCGCCGCTGCAATGTCGTAAAGCGCGGCGCCTTCCAGATACGGGTTCGGCCCTGCGGTCCATGACGAAACGATCACGTCCGGGAACTTGTGCTTGATCCTGGCGGTGGTTTCGATCGTGGGGAAGCATCCGACCGGCGTGCAGTTGGGCACCAGGAAATAGCAGACGCCCACAACACACCAGTTCAGGCACAGTGGCACACCTTCAATCGCCACCCCGGTTGCCCAGGAGGTGTTGAAGGCGTACTGCGCACCGGCCGGCGCCGGGATCCCGAGCGCCAGCGCGAACAGTACGATCAGGCGCCGAACCAGTGCGTTCATCGTGACCGCTCCGCTGCCACCTGGTAGTGCCGCAGCGCCCGTTCCAGATCGTATTCGCCGTAGACCACCTGAGAGTCATCAAAGACCACGGCGGGCACGCGCTGTATCTGGAATTGCCGAACCATCATCACGTTCAGCCAGCCACGCTGCACCTCTTGATCCAGCGCCATGCCATCCGCGATCCGGCGCTTCATGAGCGCCTCGGCTTCGGCCATGTCCTTGGGCAGGGACGCATTCAGTGCGGCCTCGGCCTTGGCCAGTTCATCGACGTGGTGCACATCGACCGTCACGCCGGCCTCTTCAAGCACCTGTGCCAGCCGGTCACTGACCTGCATGGGAGCCTGATCGGACACAAAAAGCCGGATCCTTCCAGGCAACAGATCGTCTGGGGCAATCGCCCTGGTGGTAACGGCCTTGCTGTGCACGATCTCAACACCTTGGGCCGGTGTTGGGGTTCTTTCACAAACACAAAAACCCACAAAAAAAGCACCGCTTAAAAAAAATTTAAAAACTCCGCCGACAAGAACGAAGTGCTGCTGC
>CAYRJS010000289.1:2358-3764 GCA_964424535.1 uncultured Aquimonas sp. | reverse complement strand
CGCAACGGCCACAAGATCAAGGCCGTGATCCCCGGTGGTTCCTCGATGCCGGTATTGCCTGGGGACGTGATGATGGAATGCACGATGGACTATGACGCCATCAAGAAGGCCGGCTCCGGCCTGGGCTCGGGCGCAGTCATCGTGATGGATGAAACTACCTGCATGGTGCGCGCCTGCCAGCGCATCAGCCAGTTCTACTATTTTGAATCCTGCGGCCAGTGCACCCCGTGCCGAGAGGGCACCGGCTGGATGTTCCGCACCCTGACACGCATTGTTGAAGGCAAGGCTACCGAGCAGGATGTGCGCCAGTTGCGGGAAGTGGCAGGGCAGATCGAAGGCCACACCATCTGCGCTTTCGGCGAAGCTGCCGCCTGGCCGGTGCAGGGTTTCCTGCGCCACTACTGGCATGAGTTTGAGTATTACGTCGCGCATGGTCGATCGATGGTCGATGCGCGCGGTGGTTTGGAGACTATGGCATGAGCACCCAGCCCACGACCCCGGACAGTCCGCCGCCGGCACCGGAAGGCTACGTCAATATCGAGATCGATGGCGTCGCCATGATCGCCAGGAAGGGCTCGATGATCATCGAGGCCGCCGACCAGGCCGGTATTCCGATCCCGCGTTTTTGCTACCACAAGAAGCTTTCGATCGCTGCCAGTTGCCGCATGTGCCTGGTCGATGTGGAAAAGTCGCCCAAGCCGGCACCAGCCTGCGCCACCCCGGTGATGGAGGGCATGAAGGTCTACACCCAGACCAAGCGCGCCCTGGACAGCCAGCGCAACACCATGGAGTTCCTGCTGATCAATCACCCGCTGGATTGCCCGGTCTGCGACCAGGGCGGTGATTGCGAACTGCAGGATCTGGCCATGGGCTATGGCCGTTCGGTTGGACGTTTCATGGAGCGCAAGCGCTCGGTGCCGGATGAGGATATCGGACCGCTGGTACAGACCGAGATGACCCGCTGCATCCATTGCACCCGCTGCGTACGCGTGCTCAGCGAGATTGCTGGCACCCACGAATTCGGCAGCCTGGATCGCGGCGATCGCCACGTCATCGGCACCTATATCGGCAAGAACGTGGAAAGCGAGCTGTCCGGCAACATCATCGATGTGTGCCCGGTCGGAGCCCTGACCAACAAGCCCTTCCGCTTCCGGGCCCGCCCCTGGGAACTGGTGGCACGCAGCTCGATCGGTTACCACGATGCCCTGGGTTCCAACCTGTGGCTGCACCTCAAGAATGGCGAAATCATGCGCATCGTGCCGCGCGAGAACGACGCCATCAATGAAAACTGGTTGTCCGACCGCGACCGCTACAGCCATGCCGGCCTGCTGGCCGATGACCGGCTCAAGGTGCCGATGATTCGCGAGGGCGATACCTGGCGTGCAGCCAGTTGGGATGAAGCCCTG
>CAYRJS010000289.1:0-2348 GCA_964424535.1 uncultured Aquimonas sp. | reverse complement strand
GTGATGACATCGGCATGCTCGTGCATCCGGCTACCACCAACGAGGAAGGCGGCATGTTGGCCGCCATCGCTGCTGGCATGCAGTGCGGCAACCTGGATCATCGCATCGGTCTGGCCGATCTGGCCGATGCGCCGGTGGCACAACCGTTCCAGATGCCTCTGGCGGATATCGAAAACGCCGATGTCATTCTCATCGTGGGCGGCAATCCGCGCCTGGAAGCACCGCTGTTGGGTCATCGCGTGCGCAAGGCCCAGTTCCGCAACGGGGCCAAGGTGTTTGCCTTGAACCCGGTCGATTTCGACTTCAACTTCGAACTGGCCGGACGCCATATCGTCAAGCCGCTGGATCTGGTCGATGCTCTGCTGAGCGTGGCCAAGGCTGCCGTGACCGAAGGTTCAGCCGAAGCCGTGGGCACGGCCCTTGCAGCCGAAGATGCCAAGGCCCTGGCGATGGCCTTGCGCGAAGGTCAGCGTACCTTGATCCTGCTGGGCGAAGTGGCCGCCACCCACCCGCAGGCTTCGTGGTTGCGCCGGGGCGCGCAGATGCTGGCGCAAGCCGTGGGTGCCAAGGTCAATGAACTGCCCGTGGGTGCCAATGCCATTGGTCTGGCCCGGTCGGGCGTCCTGCCCACTGCACGTGATGCCCGTGCCATGCTGGCCGAACCCCGACGCGCCTATGTGCTCTACGGGATCGAGCCGGAACAGGATTTCGTGGATCCGTCCACGGCCCTGAAAGCCTTGTCCCAGGCCAATGCCGTGGTCGCCTTCACGGCCTTTGCCGATGCCACCACGCGGGCACTGGCGCAGGTCATGCTGCCGATCGGAGCCATGCCCGAGGTCGATGCCAGCTTCACCAATGTCGATGGCACCACGCAGGTCAGCAAGGCGGCGGCCAAGTTGCCCGGCGATGCCCGTCCGGGCTGGCGCGTACTGCGCGCCCTGGGTGAAAAATTGGGTGTGGACGGTTTTGATTTCGTCGAGCTGGCCCAGTGGCGTGAACGCGCTGTTGCGCAAGCGCCCGAATCGGGCAGTGGTCTGGTCGAGCGTCGCGCTGTCGGTGAAGGTCTGCAGTGCATCGCCACCCGGGCCATCTACGCCATGGATGCCGTGGTGCGCCGGGCCAAGCCCTTGCAGGAGCATCCATTGGCCCGTGGCGCACGTATCGTGCTCAACCCGGAAGATGCCAAGTCCCGCGGACTTGAGGCCGGCCAGATCGCGCGCGTCGGTGATGATCGTGGCAAGGCGGCGGTGCCGGTTGATGTCTCCGATCGGGTACCGGCAGGCTGTGTCTGGATCGAGAAGGGCTATAGCGCCACTGCGCCGATTGCCGGCACGGGCCTGAAACTGACGGTGACGGGGGTCTGACGTGTTTGAATTGTTGAGTCAACCGATCGACCTGATGCGGGATTTCTTTCTCGCTTTCGGCACCATTGGCCTGCTGGTCTGGACCTTGATCAAGATCCTGATCGTGACCGTGCCCTTGATCCTGGCCGTGGCCTTCTACACCTTGTTCGAACGCAAGGTGATCGGCTGGATGCACGTGCGCCAGGGGCCGGAATACATCGGCAAGGTCTTTGGCGTGGGCCTGATCCAGCCGTTTGCCGACGTGCTCAAGCTGTTGATCAAGGAAGTGATCGCCCCGGCCAATGCCAATACCTTCCTGTATCGGCTGGCCCCGATCCTGGCCCTGGCGCCGGCCTTTGCCGCCTGGGCAGTGATTCCCTTCGAGGATGCCCAGGCCATTTCCGATGCCAATATCGGTCTGCTGTTCCTGCTGGCGATGACGGCCATGGGCGTGTACGGCATCATCATTGCCGGCTGGGCCTCCAACTCCAAGTACGCCATGCTGGGAGCGATGCGTTCGGCCGCGCAGGTGATCAGCTACGAAATCGCCATGGGCTTTGCCATCGTCGGGGTGATCGTATGCGCCGGCAGCATGAACCTGTCCGACATCGTGCGCGCCCAGGCCGGCAGTGCCGGTCTGTTCGACTGGTTCTGGCTGCCGCTGCTGCCCCTGTTCTTCATCTACTTCATCTCCGGAGTGGCGGAAACCAACCGCGCGCCCTTCGACATGGCCGAGGGTGAGTCGGAAATCGTGGCCGGTTTCCACGTGGAATACTCGGGCGCCACGTTTGCGATTTTCTTCCTGGCCGAATACGCCAACATGATCCTGATCAGCTTCCTGAGCGCGATCTTGTTCATGGGCGGCTGGTTGTCACCATTTCCCGCCTCATGGGGTTTCCTGGGAGCGCCGGGGATCTGGTGGCTGTTGCTCAAGGCTCTGTTCTTTGCCTTCTGCTTCGTGTGGTTTCGGGCCACTTTCCCGCGTTATCGCTATGACCAGATCAT
>CAYRJS010000288.1:0-3770 GCA_964424535.1 uncultured Aquimonas sp. | reverse complement strand
GAAGCTGCTGGAACACATCTGGCAGCGCACCTCGCTCTCGCGCAAGCAGTTCGCCGCGCTGTACCGTGCGCCGCTGGAACGTTATGCCGAACTGGTCCAGGCTTTCCCTGCCTCCGAAGCGCATCACCATGCTTACCCAGGCGGCATGCTCGACCACGGTCTGGAAATCGTCGCCTACAGCCTAAAGCTGCGCCAGTCTCATCTGCTGCCCATCGGCGCCAGCCCGGAAGACCAGGCTGTGCAGGCCGAAGCCTGGACCGCCGCCGTTGCCTATGCGGCCCTGTTGCACGATATCGGCAAAATCGCCGTCGATTTGCACGTCGAGCTAGCCGACGGCAATACCTGGCATCCGTGGCACGGCCCGCTGCACCAGCCATACCGCTTCCGCTACCGTGACGATCGCGAGTACCGGCTCCACAGCGCCGCAACCGGCTTGCTCTACCGCCAACTGCTTCACCGTGAAGTCCTGGACTGGCTCAGTAGCTACCCATCACTGTGGGCACCGCTGCTTTATGTCCTGGCCGGGCAGTACGAGCACGCTGGGGTGTTGGGCGAACTGGTGGTGCAGGCCGACCGGGCTTCGGTGGCCCAGGAACTGGGTGGCGATCATGCGCGCGCCATGGCTGCGCCCAAGCACGCACTGCAACGCAAGCTGCTCGATGGCTTGCGCTACCTGCTCAAGGAGGAGCTGAAGCTGAACCAACCCGAGGCCTCCGATGGCTGGCTCACCGAAGATGGCTTGTGGCTGGTCAGCAAAACAGTCTCGGACAAACTGCGGGCGCACTTGCTGTCACAGGGTATCGACGGCATCCCTGCGAACAACACCGCCGTGTTCAACGTATTGCAGGAACATGGCATGTTGCAGCCCACGCCGGACGGCAAAGCGATCTGGCGTGCGGTCGTGACCAGCGCCACCGGCTGGACCCATTCGTTCACGCTGCTGCGCCTCGCGCCCGCGCTGATCTGGGATTCTGGCGAGCGACCGGCGCCATTTGCCGGGACGGTGGTGATTGACACACCCACCGCAGGCGAAGATGTCGAGGCAGGGGCCACCCTTTCTGCGGACGGCGCGGCGTCCGCCTTGGAGATCCAAGACGCTCCGCCCGAGGCACTGGCTATTCCTGACGCCATGGAGGACATGCTGGCGATGGTGGCAATGGAAAGTTCTCCAGCTACTTGTCGCATCCCGGACGAAGTACCCACGGCGCTCCCCGATAAGCCCTTGCCGGCCTTGGCCGCCGCTGAGCCTTCGCTGCCTGCCTCCATGCTCTCGACGACACAGCCATCAGGCGAGCACTTTATGGCGTGGCTGAAACAGGGCATCGCCACGCGGCGACTCATCATCAACGATGCGAAAGCGCTGGTGCATACCGTGAGCGATACCGTCTACCTGGTCAGTCCGGGCGTATTCCAGCGCTATGCGCAGGAACACCCGCAGGTAAGCAAACTGGCCAAACAGGAGAACCAGCAGGACTGGCAGTGGGTGCAAAAGCGCTTCGAACGGCTGCAATTGCATCGAAAACAACCCAGCGGTTTGAACATCTGGACCTGCGAGGTCACAGGCCCCAGAAAGTCGAGGAAGCTGCACGGCTACCTGCTGCTTGAGCCTCGTGCGATATTCAGTGATACGCTTGCAAATAACCCATTCTTGAAGTTGACATAACCAATCAAAAACGGGCGAATTGCTGGCTGTTCCCCAAAGAATTCCGTGCCGCGAGGCGAACTGGCTACTTGGTCCCAACTTAGGCCCGACTTGATCCCGACTCGATCTTCCGCCTGCGCGCGTGCTTCTCAATGCAGCGCGGGAACGTGAGAATGTTCGGTAAAAATCCGGGCAAGCTCTAAACCCGAAAAATATCGACCTTGGTCTCCAAGCACTTTCGCAGGCTGAGATCGTTCGCGCCCACCTCGAACCAGCCGCCAGGCTTCTGGTAAAAATCCAGTCCTCGCCCGATCTTGATGACCCAGCCGTTATCCAGACGGATCTCGCGGTCATGGATGTTCGGATTGAGCTTCACCTCCAGTTCGACATCCAGCTCCAGCAGGCTCTGCTTCAGCTCATCGAGTTTTTCGGCGATGTCGGCCAACTGAGTCTTGTCGTCGTAGCCGGTGATCAGGCTGATCTTCTTCACCGTACCAGCCTTCAGCACTGTCTCGCAGAAGCGTACGAAGTTCTGAATCTGATGCTGCAGCCGGATGTACGGGTCTTCAATGACGACAGCCTTTGCACCCTGTAAGTAGGGGCCAAGGATCGACTCATAGCTGTAACCCGTATCGCCATAGAGGATGGTGAAGTGCTGTTCCTTGAGTTCGACCGATGACAGGGCAAGCGCCGTTGGTGCAGGAGCCGCCTGTATCGGCGCCGCCGGAGCTTCCACGACTGCAGCAGGCGCCGGTTGTGCGGAGAGCTGCACCTCGACTGCCTCAGCGGGCTGGCCATCCGCCTGATTCAAGCGACGGCGCGCTGGCTCTTGCGTTGCCGGTGCGTCCTTCGATTCCGGGCAGTACACCACCACTTCCTCACCACTGGCCTTGAAGTAGGACAGATTGATGCGCGCGAACTCGTCATCCGGTTTGCGCTTGTTCATTTGCTCCTTGACGCGGCGGCGGCATTCCGTCGCGTAGGCCACATATTCCTCGAACTCTTCGTCGGTTGGTGGGCCGTTGGGGTGGAGCACTTTCAAGAACGCGCAGACGGTCTTCTTGATGCCTTTTTCGTCGCGCCCCTCGATGGCCTTTCCGAGTCGAATGCGCTTGCTGACCTCCTCATACCGGTTTGTGTGCTTGAACTGGTAGTGGAAGGCTTCCGCCAGGTAGTCGGTGATGAAGCCGTAGTTGCTCGTCAGGAACTCGCTGCTGTTCTTGGGCATCTCCCAACCTGGGATATACGCGGCGAAGCGATCCATCACAGCCAGATCGAGTTCCGGCGGCAAGGGCTGAAACAGGTCGTGCTCGTTGGAGTTGACCACCTGCTGCACCGATACGTCGATGTTGCCGACAAAGCTTAAGCTGGCATCGGCGATCACCTCGGCTCCGCGCGAAAAGCGCCCGTTGGCCATGAAGTCCTTCATGATCTGAATGGTATCCGGGTCGCGCACCTTGATACCGCCGACTTCGTCAAAGGCCACCGTGTCCCAAAAACCCACCAAACCCACTTTGCGCCGCGCGTTGTTGTAGAACAGCGTGGCCTTGGTCGCCTGGCCGCCCGAGATCAGGGTGGCGTAGGGTGAAAACTCGCTGAAAAAATAGGATTTTCCCGTGCCGCGTGGCCCCAGCTCGATGTAGTTGAAGTTGGGTTCCACCAGCGCTGCCAGCCTGGCGATGAAATGCATCTGCACGCGCTTCGACAGCTTGCTGGGTTCCAGCCCCACCGAGCGAAGCACTGCCGCAAGCCATTCGTCGCGCGTGAACTCAGCGCGCCCCTCGGCATAGCGCTCAAAATCAAACCGCGTCAGTTGGATAGGCCGCAAGTCCTCGATAGAGAACGCATAGTCATCCTCATCGATGTCGTTGTGCGCCAGGGTGACTTCGGCCCAGATGCCGCCTTCCAGCAGCCGGTCGTTATCCCGGTAGAACTTCTCGCCAATGGCGATGCGTTGCGAGTTGAAGTTTTCCAGAGATGCCCAGTGGCGCTTCTCCTTCTCAACATAGCGAACATGCACCTTGTCGATGAAGCGGTGCTTGCCCTTGGTGGCCACCTTGGACTGCGCAGCGTTGGCTTCATCCGGGCGAACATAGTTCTCCTGCAAGGACGACAGCACCGCTTCCAT
>CAYRJS010000287.1:2368-3773 GCA_964424535.1 uncultured Aquimonas sp. | reverse complement strand
AGCGGATCGTGGTGCAGGCGCTGGACGAGCACGGCACGCCGTTCGAACTGGCCGCCGACGGCCTGCTGGCGGTCTGCATCCAGCACGAGATGGATCATCTGCTGGGCAAGCTGTTCATCGATTACCTGTCGCCGCTGAAGCGGGAAATGGTCAAGCGCAAACTGGTCAAGCTGCGCCGCGGCGCCGCTTGAGCCGCACCCGGCCGGCATCACCACCATGGGCTTGAAACTGCTGTTTGCCGGCACCCCCGAGTTTGCCGTGCCGATGCTGGACGTGGCCTTGGCGCGCGACCAGGTGTTGGCCGTGTTGACCCAGCCCGATCGTCCCGCCGGACGCGGACGCCAACCCCAGGCCAGTCCGGTCAAGCGCCTGGCCCTGGAACACGCAGTGCCGGTGTTGCAGCCGGTCACACTGCGCGATGAGGCCATCCAGGCCCGGCTGCGTGCCCTGGCTCCGGATCTTCTGGTGGTGGTGGCCTACGGCCTGATCCTGCCCCAGGCCGTGCTCGATATTCCCCGTTTCGGGGTCTGGAATGTGCACGCTTCGCTGCTGCCGCGCTGGCGCGGCGCGGCCCCGATCCAGCGCGCCATCGAAGCCGGCGATGACACCACGGGCGTATGCCTGATGCAAATGCAGCGCGGCCTGGATACCGGCCCGGTGATCGCGCACAAGGCCACGCCGATCCAGCCGCAGGAAACCGCAGGACAGTTGCACGACCGTCTGGCCGTGCTGGGCGCGCAGGTGCTGGCTGATGGTCTGGCGCGCTTGCGCTCTGAGATGACCCCGCCTGCCGCCCAGGCCCAGGATTCGGCCTTGGCCACCTACGCCCACAAGCTCGACAAGGCCGAGGCCAAGCTTGACTGGCAACAGCCGGCTCCGGTGCTGGCGCGCAAGGTTCGGGCTTATTCACCCTGGCCGATCGCCGAGGTCATGTTGGCTGGTGAGCGTCTGCGTATCCATCAGGCGCAGGCCGTGGCTGGCACTGGTGCGCCCGGGCAGATTCTGGCCAGCGGACGCGAGGGCATCGTGGTGGCCTGTGCCGAGGGTGCCCTGCGCCTGGAGCGTATCCAGCGTGACGGCGGCAAGCCGATTGCGGCTGCTGATTACCTCAACGCCCGTCCGGACCTGCGCGTGTGAGCGCAGCAGCGGGAGCGGCGGTGCGCGCCGAGGCGGCCCGTCTGGTCGCGGCCGTACGCTTTGAGCAACGCTCGCTCAAGTCGGTTTTGCCGGAAGCGCTGGACAGAATCAACGACAGCCGTGATCGTGCCCTGTGCGAGGCCATGGCTTTCGAAGCCCTGCGCTGGCTGCCGCGTTACGAATTCTGGCTGCAGCAGTTGTTGAACCGGCCTTTGCCCGAGGCGGCCCGCTCGGTGCATGCCTTGCTGCTGGTCGGCCTGGCCCAGCT
>CAYRJS010000287.1:0-2268 GCA_964424535.1 uncultured Aquimonas sp. | reverse complement strand
CCTGCCGGGATGGGATGACGGTCTGGTTTCGGTCCAGGACCTGTCCGCGCAACTGGCCGCACCCTTGCTGGAAGTCCCTGCCGGAGCCCGCGTGCTTGATCTGGGTGCCGCACCGGGCGGCAAGAGCGCGCATATTCTGGAAACCTTCCCGCACCTGGGCGAACTGGTGGCGGTGGATATCGAAGCTGCGCGCATGACCCGGGTCGAGGCCACCCTGGCCCGTCTGGGTCTCAAAGCACATTGCATCGTCGGCGATGCCGGTACGCCCGAATCGTGGTGGGACGGGCAACCCTTCCAGCGCATCCTGCTGGATGCCCCATGCTCGGCCACGGGCGTGATCCGGCGCCAGCCGGACATCAAATGGCACCGCCGCCAGCAGGACATCGCCGCCCTGGTGGACTTGCAGGCACGCCTGCTGGATGCCGCCTGGCCTATGCTGGACGCGGGTGGGCGTCTAGTCTATGCCACCTGTTCCGTATTGCGTGACGAGAACGAACGCCAGATCGATGCCTTCCTTGCCCGCACTCCTGCTGCTCGCGCCATCACCCTGCCGCCTGAACTGGGCCTGGCAGCAGGTGTCGGCGTGCAACGCCTGCCCGAGGCCGAGGGTGGGGACGGGTTCTATCTTGCGGTTCTGGAAAAATCTGCTGCTTCCGGTGCTCTTATTGGCGCTGGTCAGTTGCGCTGAAGTCCCGGATTCGGCCCGCATCGACACGGCCCGGACCGTGCCCGGGCTCCAGGGTCTGGAACTGGAACTGACCCAACGCATCGAATTGACCCCGGCCATGCGCACAGCTCTCGAACATGGCATCGCCTTGCGCCTGGCTTATCGGATCGAGGCCTGTGGGCATTTGCGCCAGCGCGCACTCTGGCTGCGCCACGCCCCGCTCAAGCGCCAGTACGAATTGCAACTGGAGGGTCAGGCCCAGGTGCGTGACTTTGCCCGTCTGCCGGCGCTGGAAGCGGGCCTGGACCGCGTCCGTCTGCCTCTGGATCTGCCGGTTGATGCTGACTGCACCGGTCAGGTGCAGATGCAACTGGATCTGGCTGCCTTGCCTACGCCCTTGCGCTTCCCGGCTTTTTTCCATCCCGAGGACTGGCGTTTGCGCTCCACCGTGCTGAACTGGGGCACGCCATGACCAGTCCCCGCGTGCATTGGTTGCTGCGCATCGGCCTGCCTTTGCTGCTGCTGGTACTGCTGCTGACCGGTCTGTTCGTGGTCGCCGGTGCTCAAGGCCTGGGACCGCGCTATACCCGCTGGTATCCAGCCGTATTCATCCTCACCCTGGCTGCCTTGCTGGTGCTGACGGTCGCCATCGTCAACCGCCTGTGGCGCTTGCGCCGGCAACTGCATCGAGGCGAACCCGGTGCCCGCCTGACCCGTCGTCTGCTCTTGCTGTTGCTGCTGCTGGCCCTGCCACCGCTGGTGCTGGTTTACGGCTTTGGCGTGCGTTTCATCGGGGTAACGGTGGATTCCTGGTTGCCGGCCAACAACGTCGATGCCCTGGATGACGCCCTGGCCTTGAGTCAACGCTATCTTGACGAACACATCGCCAATGCCCGCTCCGTAGCCAGCGCCACTGTCACCCGTCTCCAGACCAGCGACGAAGCCGGTCTGGATGCGCAACTGGAAGACGCGCTCGATGCCAGCGGTGCGCGCCAGATGGTGATCTTCGAGAGCGATGGTCGGGTGCGGGCGGTGGCTGCGGCCACACCGTCCTTGTTGCTGCCCAGCCCGCCCCCGGACGAAGCCCGCTTGGGCTTGCGCAACCGCAACCTGCATGTGGCGACCGAGCGCGAGGGTGGCGGACTGCAGATCCGGGTACTGACCCGACTCGATGGCGGACGCAGCCTGCAAGTGCTGATGGCTTTGCCCGATGCCGCCGCCAGTCAGGCTTTGGCGGTGGAAGCGGCCGTGCATGCTGCCGCCCAGGCCCTGTATCTGCGCGAATCGCTCAAGATCGCTTTCATTCTGATCCTGAGTCTGGTCTTGCTGCTGTCCCTGTTCGCCACCGTACTGGTGTCCTTTGGCCTGGCGCGCCGGCTGGTGGCGCCGATTGCGCGCCTGTCCAGCGCCACCCGGCGGGTGGCCGAGGGTCATTTCGATGCACGGTTGCCCGAAGGTGAAGACGATGAGCTGGGCTTTCTCGTGCGCTCATTCAACCGTATGCTGCGCGAGCTGGAACTGGCACGCGCGCGCGAGCGGATCAGCACGGCGGAAATCGAACGCCAGCGCGCCTTTCTGGAAACCGTGCTGACGCACCTGAC
>CAYRJS010000286.1:0-3797 GCA_964424535.1 uncultured Aquimonas sp. | reverse complement strand
GCCGCGCCTGATCCAGACCGTGCGCGGCATGGGCTATGTGCTGGAAGTGCCGGACCACGCCTGATGCCGCGCCTGCCGCTGACCGTCCGCCTGACCCTGTTTTTCACCGTGTTCGCGGCCCTGGTGGTGTTGGGCCTGGGCGGCTTGTTCATGGCCGCCGCCGATCACCACTTTGTCGAACTGGATGACATCAAGCTGCAGGACACCCGGCAACTGGTCAGCAATCTGCTGGCCGATGCTGCTTCACCCCAGGATGCGCGGGCGCAACTGGAAAACGCGCTCGATCATGCGCACGGCCTGCAAGTGTGGGTGCGCGAAGCCTCCGGGCAAACCCTGTATCAAAGCGCTGCCGGGTCGACCAACCCGAGCCGGTCCATGGATGCAGGGATGTCAGAACCGACCCGACAACATCCCGAGGGCTTTCACACCTTGGACTTTGACGTGGTTCCGGGCTGGGATGCCACCACGCGGATTCCGGTGGGCATGGTCCTGGATACCCGGTTTCATGAGCACTTTCTGCATGAATTGCGCCGCACCCTGATCGGCTATGCCTTGGTGGCGACACTGTTGGCCGGCCTGCTGGGCTGGTTGGCCGCGCATCAAGGTCTGGCCCCTTTGCGGGCGATGAAAAAGCGCGCGGCCGCCATCAGTGCCCAGCGCCTGGAAGCGAGCATGCCGGTAGCCGAGATTCCGGTGGAAATGGCTGATCTTGCCGCCGAGCTCAATCGCATGCTGGAGCGTTTGCAGCGCGATTTTCGCCGTCTGTCGGAGTTTTCCACCGACCTGGCGCATGAGTTGCGTACCCCGATCAGCAACCTGTTGACCCAGACCCAGGTCACCTTGTCCGCGCGCCGGGATGCCGATACTTACCGCGACACCCTGGCCTCCAATGCCGAAGAACTGGAGCGGCTGTCGCGGATGGTGGCGGACATGCTGTTCCTGGCCAAGACCGAGCATGGCGTCGATCTGCTTCATCGCGAACGTTTTGCCGTCTTGCCCGAAGTTCGCGCCCTGGTCGAGTTCCATGAAGTCGTGGCGGAAGAACACGGTGTCGGCATCGTGGTGCAGGGCGAAGGCACGATCATGGGCGATCGGTTGATGGTCCGGCGCGCGCTCAGCAATGTGCTGGCCAATGCCTTGCGTCATGCCCGCAGCGGCAGCGATGTCCGCATCACGATTCAGGCCCTGGATCGGGTTTGCGAAGTGACGATTGAAAACGCGGGCGTCGGGATCGACATGGACGATCCCTCGCGGCTGTTCGATCGCTTCTACAGCACCCAGCCGGCGCGTGCCCATGGGGCTGATGGTGGCACCGGTCTGGGCCTGGCGATCACCCGGGCCATTGTCGAAGCCCACGGTGGTTCGGTGGCGGTGCAATCAACCGCTGAAACCGTGCGCTTCGTACTGCGGTTTCCACGCCCGGATGGTGCCTCTACAAGACATGCCGAAACGCCCTGAAGAAGGGCACATGCCGGCTGCAACCTGCGCTGTTAGAATCCGGTCACGGTTTTTCGGAAGTCGCGCACCGCCCACGGGGACGGTGTTCAACGGGTTCCATTCTTCGAGGGAACAGGTCATGAATGCAGTAGTAAAAGACGCCGCGGCCGTGCCGACGGTGAAGCTTTTGATCGACGGTGAATTCGTCGAATCCAAAACCCGGGAATGGCGGGATGTCATCAATCCAGCCAACCAGGAAGTGCTGGCACGGGTACCGTTTGCCACGGCTGCGGAAGTCGATGCCGCGGTGGCGGCGGCCAAGGACGCCTTCAAGACCTGGCGCAAGACCCCAATCAGCACGCGCGCCCGAGTGTTCCTGAAATACCAGCAACTGATCCGCGAGCATATGCAGGAACTGGCCGCGCTGCTGACGGCCGAACAGGGCAAGACCTTGCCGGATGCCGAAGGTGATGTGTTCCGGGGTCTGGAAGTGGTTGAACACGCCGCCGGCATTGCCAATCTGCAATTGGGCGAACTGGCCAACAACGTGGCCACCGGGGTGGATACCTACACTTTGCTGCAGCCGCTGGGCGTGTGCGCCGGCATCACCCCGTTCAACTTCCCGGCGATGATTCCGTTGTGGATGTTCCCGATGGCAATTGCCTGCGGCAACACCTTCGTGCTCAAGCCCTCGGAACAGGATCCCATGGTTGCCACCCGCCTGGCCGAGCTGGCCATGGAAGCCGGGATTCCCAAGGGCGTGCTCAATGTCGTGCACGGCGGCCCGGACGTGGTCAATGCGATTTGCGATCACAAGGACATCAAGGCTGTGTCCTTTGTCGGTTCCACCAAGGTCGGCACCCACGTCTACCAGCGTGCTTCGCTGGCCGGCAAACGCGTGCAGTGCATGATGGGTGCCAAGAACCACGCCGTCATCCTGCCCGATGCCAGCAAGGACCAGAGCCTCAATGCCATGGTCGGCGCCGCCTTCGGTGCTGCCGGGCAACGCTGCATGGCCGCTTCCACCCTGGTGCTGGTCGGTGAAGCCAAGACCTGGGTACCGGAGCTGGTGGAAAAGACCAAGGCCCTCAAGTTGCACGCAGGCACCGAGCCGGGTACCGACCTGGGTCCGGTGATTTCCTGCACCGCCCGCAGCCGCATCGAGGAACTGATTGCCTCGGGTGTGGAGCAGGGCGCCAAGCTGGTGCTGGATGGCCGCAACCCGACCGTGCCCGGTTACGAAAAGGGCAATTTCGTCGGTCCGACCATCTTCACCGGGGTCAAGCCCGGCATGCGCATCTACGACGAGGAAATCTTCGGGCCGGTGCTGATCATTCTGGAAGTGGAAACGCTGGAAGACGCCATCGAGCTGATCAATGCCAATCCCAATGGCAACGGCACGGCCATCTTCACCCATTCCGGCTGGGCCGCACGCAAGTTCCAGGAAGACATCGATGTGGGTCAGGTCGGCATCAATCTGCCGATTCCGGTGCCGTTGCCGATGTTCTCCTTCACCGGCTCGCGTGCTTCCAAGCTGGGTGATCTGGGCCCGTATGGCAAGCAGGTGGTCATGTTCTATACCCAGACCAAGACCGTGATCAGCCGCTGGTTCGATGACGAGACCGCCAAGCACGGTGTCAACACCACCATTGCGCTCAAGTGAGGCCCACGTGGATCTGGAACTGAACGAGGAGCAGCAGGCCTTTCGTGAAGCCGCGCGCGATTTTGCCGCGGCCCGGATGGCGCCGTTCGCGGCCCAGTGGGATGTTGAACACCACTTCCCGCGTGAGGTGATCGAAGCCGGTGGCGAACTGGGCTTTTGCGGCCTGTATGCCAGCCCGGATATCGGTGGCCTGGGCGTGTCGCGACTGTCGGCGGCGGTGGTGTTCGAGGAACTGGCTGCGGCCTGTCCCTCGACCGCGGCCTATTTCACCATCCACAACATGGCCACCTGGATGCTGGGCCAGTGGGGCACGCAGGCCATCAAGTCCGAATGGGGCGAGGCCCTGACCACGGGCCGCAAGATCGCCTCCTACTGCCTGACCGAACCCGGTTCGGGTTCCGATGCCGCCTCGCTCAAGACCCGCGCCGTGCGCGAAGGCGATGATTACCTCATCAGCGGCAGCAAGGCCTTCATTTCCGGTGGCGGTTCCAGTGATCTGTTGATCGTGATGGCGCGGACCGGCCAGGACGGCCCCAAGGGCATCAGTGCCTTTGCGGTGCCGGCCGATGCGCCCGGCATCAGCTACGGCAAGCAGGAAGAAAAGATGGGTTGGCACAGCCAGCCCACTTGCACCATCACCTTCGACAACGTGCGTGTGCCCGCAACCAATCGCCTGGGCGAGGAAGGCGAGGGTTTC
>CAYRJS010000285.1:0-3804 GCA_964424535.1 uncultured Aquimonas sp. | reverse complement strand
TCTGCGGGAATTCGCGCAGCGCCAGCACCATGGCCCGGGCCAGGAAGGGCAGGAAGGTCAGCTTGCCGCGTTCCTTGCCCCACTTGGCATTGAGCTGGCCGCGCAGGCGCTCGACCTCGGTGACGTCGATTTCCTCGACATAGGTGATATGCGGGATGCGCCGCCAGGAATCCTGCATCTTCTGGGCGATGCGCCGACGCAGGCCCATCACCGGGATCTGTTCCTCACCGGTACGCGGGGCATAGCCAGAGGACGTGCTGCCGCCAGCCTGCACCTGCCCGCCATGGGCCTGGTAGGCCTCCAGATCGGCGTGCATGACCCGTCCGCCAGGACCGGTCGGTGGCACAAAACTCAGTTCGATACCCAGATCCCAGGCGCGCCGGCGCACTGCCGGCGAAGCCAGCGGGCGCTCATGGGCCTGCAGGGCGCCGCGCGTCACCGCCTGGCTGGCCGAAGCAGCAACGGCAGGTTGCGGTTTGACCGGTTCCGGAACCGTCTTGACAGGTTCGGGCTTGGGATCCGGCAAACGCGGCGGCGGTTCCGGCGCGCGCGGAACGGCCAGCTTTTCCTCCATTCCCGATTCCCGATTCTCCATTCCCGGCCCTTCGGCCACATTGCCCGGGCCGTCCACTTCCAGGCGGATCAGTTCCGAGCCGACCGCCATCACTTCGCCCAGTTCACCACCCAGGGAAATGACGGTGCCGTGCACGGGCGAGGGGATTTCCACCGTGGCCTTGTCGGTCATGACCTCGGCGACGATCTGGTCTTCTACGACCTGGCTGCCGACTTCGACCTTCCAGCCGACCAGTTCGACTTCAGCGATGCCTTCGCCGATGTCGGGCATCTTGATGACATGCTGTCCCATTTCAGTCCTCCAGCACACGCCGCATGGCGTCGATGACCCGGGCCGGGCCGGGGAAGTAGTCCCACTCCTGGGCATGCGGATACGGTGTATCCCAGCCCGTGACGCGCTCGACCGGGGCTTCCAGATGGTAGAAGCAGTGTTCCTGGATCAGGGACACCAGTTCGGCACCAAAGCCGCAGGTGCGAGTAGCTTCGTGCAACACGATGCAGCGGCGGGTCTTCTTGACCGATTCCACCATGGTGTCGAAATCCAGCGGCCACAGGCTGCGCAGGTCGATCACCTCGGCATCGATGCCGGCTTCCTCGGCGGCAGCCTTGGCCACCCAAACGGTGGTGCCGTAGGTGATGATGGTCAGGGCCGAACCAGGCCGGGCAATGGCGGCCTTGTCGAAGGGTACGTTGTAATAGCCTTCGGGTACGGCATTGCCGGGATGCTTGGTCCAGGATGTGACCGGGCGTTCATGGAAACCGTCAAAGGGGCCGTTGTACAGGCGCTTGGGTTCCAGGAAGATCACCGGGTCCTCACACTCGATGGCCGAGATCAGAAGACCCTTGGCGTCATAGGGATTGGAGGGCATCACCGTGCGCAGGCCGGCGACGTGGGTGAAGATCGCCTCCGGGCTTTGCGAGTGGGTCTGGCCACCGTAGATGCCACCGCCGCAAGGCGTGCGGATCACCAGCGGGGCGGTGAACATGTTGCAGGAGCGGTAGCGCAGGCGCGCGGCTTCGGACACGATCTGGTCGTAGGCCGGATAGATATAGTCGGCGAACTGGACCTCGGCCACCGGACGCAGGCCGTAAGCGGCCATGCCGATGGCGGCCCCGACGATGCCGCTTTCCGAGATCGGCGCATCGAACACGCGCTGCTTGCCGTACTTGGCCTGGAGGCCGTCGGTGCAGCGGAACACGCCGCCGAAGTAACCCACATCCTCGCCGAAAACCACGACGTTGTCGTCACGCTCCAGCATCACGTCCATGGCCGAGCGCAGGGCCTGGATCATGGTCATGGGCTGGCCGGTTGCATTGCTTGCCGTATTCATGCTCACACTCCCAGTTGCTGGCGCTGGCGGCGCAGGTGTTCGGGCATGTCCTTGTAGACGTCCTCGAACATGTCGGCCGGGCCGGGGCGGTTGTCGCTGCCCAGGATGCCGTGGCGCTCGGCTTCCTTGAGCGCGGCAACGATTTCGGCATCCAGCTCGGCGCGCAGTTGCTCGTGCTTTTCCTCGCTCCACAAGCCACGCTTGATCAGGTGTTGCTTCAGGCGTTCGATGGGATCGCCCAGCGGGAAGTGCTCGGGATCATCGGCGGGGCGGTATTTGGTGGGGTCGTCCGAGGTCGAATGTGGACCGGCGCGGTAGGTGACCCATTCGATCAGGGTCGGGCCCAGGTCGCTGCGGGCGCGCTTGGCGGCCCAGCGCGACACCGCGTACACCGCCAGGAAATCATTGCCATCCACGCGCACCGAAGGGATGCCGTAGCCCAGTCCGCGCGTGGCAAAGCTGGTGTATTCACCACCGGCGATGGCCTGGAAGGTGGAAATGGCCCATTGGTTGTTGACGATATTGAGGATCACCGGGGCTTCGTACACCTCGGCGAAGGTCAGGGCGGCGTGGAAGTCGCCCTCGGCGGTGGCGCCGTCACCAACCCAGGCTGCGGCGATCTTGGTATCGCCCTTGATGGCCGAAGCCATGGCCCAGCCCACAGCCTGGATGTACTGGGTGGTGAGGTTGCCGGAAATCGAGAAAAAGCCGTGCTGCTTGTACGAATACATGATCGGCAACTGACGCCCGCGCAGCGGATCGGCGGCGTTGGACAGCACCTGGCACATCATTTCCACCAAGGGCACGTCCTTGGCGATCAGGATGCCCTGCTGGCGATAGGTGGGGAAGTGCATGTCGCCATCACGTAGCGCCAGGGTCTGGCCGATGGCGATGGCTTCCTCGCCCAGGCATTGCATGTAGAACGAAGTCTTCTTCTGGCGCTGGGCGATCTGCAAGCGGGCATCGTAGGCCCGGGTCTTGAGCATGGCGTGCAGGCCCTTGAGCAGGATCTCGTCGGGGATGCCTTCGGCCCAAGGGCCAACGGCGTTGCCATCGTCGTCCAGCACCCGGATCAGGCCTTGGGCGTGTTGCGCCGTCGCTGACGCGGGCAGGTCCAGCGGCAGGGCTGGCATGGCGCCGGCGGGAGACAGTTTCAAATAGGAAAAATCGGTGCGCTGCCCGGGCCGGGCACTGGGCTCGGGAACGTGCAGATGCAGGGGGGCGAAGTCACTCATGGCGGAACCTCGAACTGCGGATTGGCCACATCCGATTGCGGCATGCCACAACGGATGATCTCTGATGCAAGCAACCCGGTATTTTAGAGTCTTTGCTCGTTATCGTAAAATCTGTTAACGGTCTTTCTGGTATCGATAAAACAGATGGCAATCCCACGCAAGCTCTCGTTACGGCAATTACGTTATTTCCTCGCTGCGGCGGAACTGGGCCAGTTCTCGCTGGCGGCGCAGCAGGTCGAAGTGTCCCAATCGGTGGTCACCAGCGCCATGGCGCAACTGGAGGCCATCGTCGGCGCGGACCTGTTCGAGCGCTTGCCCCATGGCGTGGAACTGACCGCTGCCGGGCATCGCTTTCACCAGCATGTGCGTCATGCCCTGGATACCTTGACCGATGCCCTGAATGAACCATTGTTCTTCGGCGAGAGCCTCAGTGGGGTGGTGCGCCTGGGTGCGTCCTATACCGTGCTGGGGTATTTCCTGCCGGCCTTGCTGGCGCGCTTTCGCCGCGATTATCCCAAGGTGGAATTTGATCTGATCGACATGGACCGACCCAGCATCCAGCAGCGGGTGGCTGAGGGTGATCTGGATCTGGGCTTGTGCATCACCTCCAACATGGATCCTGATCCGAACCTGCGTCATCAGGTGCTGGCCCGCTCCCGGCGTTC
>CAYRJS010000284.1:0-3814 GCA_964424535.1 uncultured Aquimonas sp. | reverse complement strand
CGCACGAGGGCCTGGAAGTCATCCGGGCCGGTATTGATTTCCAGGTTGTGGACGCCGCCGGCATTGGCGGTGGTGGTCAGGCCCAGCTTGCGGGCGGAATAGCTGCCCAGAAGGTAGTGCTGAAGGACGCCATCACGCACCAGGGCGGATTCGCGTGTAGCCACGCCTTCATCATCAAAGGCGGTCGAGCGTTGTCCGCGCCACAGGTGCGGTTTTTCGATCAGGTCGATGCCTGCCGGCAATACCGGCTTGTCCAGGTGATCGAGCAGGAACGTGGCACGTCGGTACAAGGCACCGCCAGATACTGCCGACAGCAGGTGTCCCAGCAGGGTGCGGGCCATTTCCGCGCTGAACAGGACCGGGAATTGACCGGTCGGGCTGGGTCGGGAACCCAGGCGGGCCACGGTTCGCTGTGCCGCTTTCAGGCCAATCTGGGTCGGACTTTGCAGGGCCGCGGGATGGCAGTTGACGTCGTACCAGTAGTCGCGCTGCATGGCCTCGCCTTCACCGGCGATCAACGACAGACTGAGGCTGTGGCTGGTGCCGCGCCGGTAGCCCAGAAAGCCGTGGCTGTTGGCGTAAATGGCCTCGCCCTGACCGTTGGCGGCATTGGCACCTTCGGAGTTGCTGATGCGGACATCGGCCTCGCGCCCGGCGTTTTCACAGGCCAGCGCTTGTTCGATCAAGGCGTCGGTATTCGGTTCCAGCGGATGCCAGAGATCGAAATCCGGAAACTCGGTGGCCATGCGTTCGGCATCGGCCAAACCGGCGCAAGGATCGTCCTCGGTGTAACGGGCGATGGCGCAGGCTTGATCGAGCGTGGACTCAATCGAGGCCGGATCCAGGTCGCCGGTACTGGCACTGGCTTTGCGGGCGCCGAAATACACGGTCAAGGACAGGCCGCGATCGCGGGTGTACTCGATGGTTTCGACTTCGCCCATGCGCACCGCCACCGACAAGCCGCGATCTTCGTTCAGATCCACTTCGGCCTGGCTGGCACCGCGTTTTTTGGCGGCAGCCAGAACATCCTGGGCCAGGTTGGCCAGGCGCTCCCGGGCAGTATCGGCGATCGTGGTTTCCAGTTCCGTGGTCATCTCGCGTATCCTTTCAAGCTGAAATCACGCCCTCGCAGGCGTCGATTCCCATTCCATTTTTCCTATTGGTGACACCCCATCCCATGCGCGGACGCGATGCAGAAACCGGCGAATTTCTTGCCCCCAGCCGCAGCCAGCAGCGGCGCGAGGCCCTGGATATCCTGACCCTGGCCGAACAATTGGTGGAACTGAGCGAGGGCGCGCTTGCGGCCCTGGTCATGCCCGATCCGCTGCGCGAATTGATCCATGAATCGCGCCGCATCACCGCCCGCATCGCGCGCAAGCGCCAGTTGCAGTTTCTGGCCAAGGCCATGCGCAAGGAAGACGACGAGGTCATCGACGCGATCCGTACTGCCCTGACCCATGACCGCGACCGCAGTCGCCGTGAAACCGCCGCCTTGCACCGGCTGGAGGCCTGGCGCGAACGCTTGTTGGAGGAAGGCGACGCGGCCTTGACTGAGTTGCTCGATGTCTGCCCGGAAGCGGATCGCCAGAAGTTGCGGCAACTGGTGAGAAAAGCCCAGGTCGAGCGTGAAAAACAACAGCCGCCGCGGGCTTTTCGGGAATTGTTCCGGGAACTGAAAGCCCTGACCTTCGTCGATACCGACGCCCTGCCCTCATGACCCGAACCGGTCTTGAAGTGCATCACGCCTGGGTTCCGCCCACCGTCATCTGATCGATCAGCAAGGTGGGTTGACCCACGCCGACCGGCACGCTCTGACCATCCGTGCCGCACCCGCCCACGCCCGCGTCCCGGGCCAGGTCGTGGCCTACGCGGCTGACCCGGGTCATGGCTTCAGGGCCGTTGCCGATCAAGGTGGCACCCTTTACCGGCGCGGTGATGCGACCGTCCTCGATCAGATAGGCCTCGGTGGCTGAAAACACGAACTTGCCCGAGGTGATATCGACCTGGCCGCCGCCGAAATTGACCGCATACAAGCCGCGTTTGACGCTCTTGATGATGTCGGCCGGATCATCCTGGCCGGCGAGCATGTAGGTATTGGTCATGCGCGGCATCGGCAGGTGGGCGAAGGATTCGCGCCGGCCATTGCCAGTGGGCGCCATGCCCATCAGGCGGGCATTGAGGCTGTCTTGCATGTAGCCGACCAGGCGACCGTTCTCGATCAGGGGCGTGCACTGGCTGGGCGTACCCTCGTCATCGATGCTCAGCGAGCCACGCCGGCCCGCCAGGGTGCCGTCATCGACGATGGTGCACAGTTTCGAGGCCACCATCTGGCCCATGCGCCCGGCATAGGTCGAGGTGCCCTTGCGATTGAAATCGCCCTCCAGGCCATGACCCACGGCCTCGTGCAGCATCACGCCCGGCCAGCCGGGTCCCAGGACCACCGGCATGGAACCAGCCGGAGCCGGAATGGCTTCCAAAGCCACCTGGGCCTGGCGCAGGGCTTCATCGGCAATGGCCAAGGCGCGGCCATTGCGCAGCAATTCTTCGTAACCGTAACGACCACCGCCACCGCTGTAACCCTGCTCGCGGCGGCCGTTGTGCTCGATGATGACGCTGACATTGAGCCGCACCAGCGGCCTGACATCGCCCGCGAGCACGCCATCGGAACGGGCCACCAGCACGGTATCCACGGTCGCGGCCAGGCTCACCATCACCTGGATCACGCGCGCATCGGCAGCGCGCAGATGGGCATCGACTTCACGCAGCACGCGCACCTTGTCGGCATTGTCCAGACTTTCAACCGGATCGATGGCCGGATACAGCGCCCGCGCTTCGCGCATGGCCAAGCCGGTACCCGGAACGCTGCGACCGGAACGGGCAATGGCCCGGGCCGTACCGGCAGCTTCCATCAAGGCTGGCAGACGCAATTCATCGGAATAGGCAAAGCCGGTTTTTTCCCCGGAGATGGCGCGCACGCCTACGCCTTGCTCGATCGCATGCGAGCCGGATTTGACGATGCCATCCTCCATGGCCCAGCTTTCCTGCCGGCTGTGCTGGAAATACAGATCGGCAAAATCCACGCCCGGACCCAGCAGGCGACCAAAGGCACGTTCCAGATCGCCATTGGCCAATCCCGCCGGCAGCAGCAGACGGGATTGGGCCAGGGCCAGGGAAGACGAGGCCATGCTCAGAGCAGATGCGCGATGGCGGCGCGCTCTTCTTCCAGTTCGTGCCGGGTCTTGTCGATGGCCGTCTGGCTGAAGGCGTCGATGGGCAGACCCTCGATCCGTGTGTATTCGCCGTTCTCGGTGGTTACCGCAACACCGAAGATCAGGCCCTCGGGGATGCCGTAGCTGCCATCGGAAGGAACTCCCATGGTCACCCAGCGGCCCTGGCTGCCCAACACCCAGTCGCGGATATGGCAGATGGCGGCATTGGCAGCCGAGGCGGCCGAGGACAGGCCACGCGCCGCGATGATGGCGGCACCACGCTTGCCCACGGTCGGGATGAAAGTATTGGCGTTCCAGTCAGCGTCGTTGATCGTGTCCTTGATGGACTTGCCGTTGACCGTGGCGAAACGGTAATCGGGGTACATGGTCGGGCTGTGGTTGCCCCAGACCACCAGCTTTTCGATATCACCCACGGCCACATTGGCCTTCTGCGCCAGCTGGCTCAGGGCGCGGTTGTGGTCCAGGCGCAGCATGGCGGTGAAGTTCTTCGCCGGCAGATCCGGGGCCGACTTCATGGCGATATAGGCATTGGTATTGGCCGGATTGCCGACCACCAGCACCTTGACGTTGCGCGAGGCAACCTT
>CAYRJS010000283.1:0-3815 GCA_964424535.1 uncultured Aquimonas sp. | reverse complement strand
ATCTTGCTGCCGATGACGCCCTCAACTTCGGCGGCATCATGGCGGTGATCGGGCACGAAATGACCCACGGCTATGACGACCAGGGCAGCAAGTTCGATGCCCGTGGCAATTTCAACAACTGGTGGACCGAGGCTGATCGGGTCGGCTTTGATGCACGGGCGCAAAAGTTGGTGGATCAGTTCGACGCTTATGAATCCATCGATGGCATCCATGTCAAAGGAAAACTGACCCTGGGCGAAAACATCGCCGACCTGGGTGGACTTGCCACCGCCTTTGATGCCCTCAAGGTGGCCCAGGGCGAGGATTTCACCGATCCGATGCTGGATGGCTTCAGCCAGGAACAACGTTTCTTCATGAACTGGGCCACGGTCTGGCGGCGCAATTTCACCGACAACGAACTGCGGGTGCGCCTGGATACCGATTCACACGCTCCGGCCATGTTCCGCGCCATCGGTGCGCCGTCCAACATGGCCAGTTTTGCCGCCGCTTTTGACTGCAAGGCTGGCGATGCCATGGTTCGGCCCGAGGACGTCAAGGTCGTGATCTGGTAACACGTACAGCAGGTGCGAGGCGCGTTTCCCGTGATCGAGCCGTAGCTGCGAACTTGCTTCGCATACTGCCGGCAAGCCCGGCAGCTACGGCGGTGAATGAGCGATTACGCAGACGGTCAACTGGCGAAGTGATGATGTTCAGGGCCATCCCCCTGTCCTGATGGAGGTTTCACCATGCTTTACTTGGCGTCCCAATCTCCCCGGCGACGGGAGTTGCTGGAGATATTGGGTTATCGCTTCGAGGTCCTGAACCCCGATGTGCCCGAGCAGCCGATGCCTGGGGAAGCCCCGGTCGATTACGTCTCGCGCGTATCCCGGGCCAAGGCCGAGACGGGCCTGGCCCTGGTGGCGGATCAACCCGGGGTCGTGGTGCTGGCCGCCGATACCGAGGTCGTGCTGGATGATGTGATTTTTGGCAAGCCGGCCGATGCCGCCACTGCGACCGCCATGTTGCAGCACCTGTCCGGGCGCACCCACGAGGTGATTTCGGTGGTCTGGGTGGTGGCCGATGGTCGGGCGCAATCGGCCGTGTGTCGTAGCCAGGTCCGCTTTGCCGAACTGAGCCCGGAGCGGATCGCCGCCTATGTCGCCAGTGGCGAGCCTTTTGGTCGCGCCGGCGCCTATGCCATCCAGGGCCGTGGTGGTGCCCTGGTGGCGCATCTGGAAGGCAGTCATTCGGCGGTGATGGGCTTGCCCTTGCACGAAACCGATCGTTTGCTCGAAGGTTTTGGCCTGCAGCCTGAACCCATTGCCTGATGGCTCTGCAATAATCGGACATGGCCGCTCGGCCGCGCGGGCCGTGACCTGCGCACAGCGGCGTGAACGTGACCCGGGTTCGAGGAAGGCGCAATGTCCGAGGAAATCCTGATCAATGTGACCCCCCGCGAAACCCGCGTGGCCGTGGTCGAAAACGGCATGTTGCAGGAAGTGCTGATCGAGCGCGCCAGCCGCCGAGGCTATGTCGGCAACATCTACAAGGGCCGGGTCGTGCGGGTCATGCCGGGGATGCAGGCGGCTTTTGTCGATATTGGTCTGGAGCGGGCGGCGTTTCTGCATGCCTCCGACATCATGCGCCCGCCGGTGCCGGAGGCTTCGGAAGAGGCCTCGACAGCTGCCTCGGAAACCGAAGTCGAGGTGCCCGCCCCACCTCCCATCGGGGAATTGCTGCACGAGGGTCAGGATCTGGTGGTGCAGGTGGTCAAGGACCCGATCGGCAGCAAGGGTGCGCGCCTGACCACGCAACTGAGCATCCCTTCGCGGTATCTGGTGCTGTTGCCCTACAGCCGTGTGCTCGGGGTGTCGGCACGGATCGAGGATGAAAGCGAGCGCGCCCGCCTCAAGGCCATGATGGCCGAACTCAATCAGGAGGCGCCGATCGGCTATATCGTGCGCACCAATGCCGAAGGCCAGGAAGCTGATGCCCTGGCCCGGGATGTGGCCTATCTGGGCAAGGTCTGGAACGCGGTGCGCAATGGCATGGTCGAGGCCGCGGTCGGCACCTGTGTGTACGAGGATTTGTCCTTGTCCCTGCGTTGCGTGCGCGATTTCATGCGCGAACACGTGGAAAAGGTGCGGGTGGATTCACGCGAGACTTTCGAGCGCATCACCCGTTTTGTCACCCGGTTCATCCCCGAGTTGGTGGAGCGGTTGGAACATTACAGCGGTGAACGACCGATATTCGACCTGTATGGCGTGGAAGACGAAATCACCCGGGCTCTGCAACGGGATGTACCGCTCAAGTCCGGGGGTTATCTGGTGATCGACCAGACCGAAGCCATGACCACCGTGGATGTCAATACCGGCGCCTACCTGGGTCACCGCAACCTGGAAGAAACGGTGTTTCGCACCAACCTGGAAGCGGCCCAGGCCGTGGCCCGGCAACTGCGCCTGCGCAACCTGGGCGGCATCATCATCATCGATTTCATCGACATGCAGGATCAGGAGCATCGACGTCAGGTGTTGCGGCAACTGGAAAAATCCCTGGCCGGTGACCACGCCCGTTCCACCGTGCACGAGTTTTCCCCGCTGAGCCTGGTGGAAATGACCCGCAAGCGCACCACCGAGAGCCTGGAGCGGCAACTGTGTGAGCCGTGCTCGACCTGTTCTGGGCGTGGCAGCGTGCGCACGGTGGAAACCATGTGTTACGAGATCTTCCGCGAGATCACCCGCGCCGTGCGCCAGTTCGAGGCGGAAAAATTGCTGGTCCTGGCCTCGACCCAGGTGGTGGATCGAATTCTGGAGGACGAATCGACGGCAGTGGCCGAGCTGGAGGAATTCATCGGCAAGACCATCCGCTTTCAGGCCGATGAGCAATATGCGCAAGAACAATACGATGTCGTGTTGTTGTGACGCGAGCGCCGGAGACGACATTCTGATTGGGTGTGGAAAAGCCGGGTGCTGGCCGTGTCTGGCGGTACAACGATGGACGTGAGTGCCGTGCAGGGTCGGCGCTGGCGACGCCTTGCGCGCCGGTTCTGGCGTGGTCTGGGCTGGTGCGTGCTGGCCTTGGTGCTGTTGTCGGCCCTGACGGTGGCCCTGGCCAGCCGCTTTTTGCCTTTGCTGGCCCATCATCCAGAGACGGTGGCCAACTGGCTGTCCAGGCAGATCGAAGCCCCGGTCAGAATCGGTGCCGTGGCCGCCAGTTGGAATCGGGCCGGGCCGGAATTCCTGCTTACGGATCTGCGCATTGGCCAGATGCCGCAAGTGCTAGAACTGGCCCAGGTGCGTTTGCAGGTCAATGTGTATTCGGGTATCTGGCCGGGTACGCCGTTTACGGCCTTGCGCCTGGACCGGCCAGAGCTGGAATTGAACCGCGATGCCGAGGGAAATTGGCGTCTGGAGGGTCTTGGTCAGCGCCCTGCCGCCTCGGCCGAGACTTCCCAATGGCAGCAACTGCGACGGTTTGCCGCAGTTGAGGTCAACGCCGCGCATGTGCGCTTTCATGACGAAATCAGCGGCCATCGTTTCGCTTGGCCGAATATCGATGCCCGGGTCCAGCACAGTCGCGGGCGCCTTGATCTGGGTGTGTTGTTGCACGATGACGCGGGTGCTCGCCTGCGTCTGGCCGCCGATCTGGATGTCGATGGACGCAATGGTCAGGCCTACCTGGAAGGCAGCGGACAAAATTGGGCCGCCTGGCTGGAGGGCATGTCCTGGCAGGGTCTGACTCTGGCCGAAGCCCAGGGCGATGTGCGCGCCTGGGTGACAATGAACGATGCCGAGGTGACCGATGTGCAGGTGAAAACCCGGCTGTCACCGGTGCGC
>CAYRJS010000282.1:0-3845 GCA_964424535.1 uncultured Aquimonas sp. | reverse complement strand
GGGACGTAGAGGTCGCAGGTTCGTATCCTGTCTCCCCGACCAATCTCACGTTTTCATCGAAAACCCGGCCATGTGCCGGGTTTTTCGTAACTGCACCGTAACTGCAATACAGGCAATCCAGCATCCCTGAAACGTGACTGTGTAACGGTACGCCAGCCGCAGACTCGCTCCGGCTCTCGCCAAGCACTACCAGACCCTGTCAGCCTGGTGCCACTGACCCGCTATGGCACTGCCTGCCATTACGCAGTAGCGGTGATCCAGTTAACAGCGGCAACCGTCTGCGTCCCGACGTTCAGCAGCTCGGCATCATCCAGTTCGACGGCAACGTGATCGCTCATGAGTTCAGTTGGCTCGCGGCTGAACTTCATGGCCATGCCTGCGCAACTTCCATTCCACACAGGTCGAACGGATCGGCAGGCGTGCCGCTCACCCCTCCGCAACCTCGCGCATGGCCGCACGCAATACGTTCTTCGGATCGTTACGGATCGCGCGCAACAAGACCTTGGCTGGGCCGGTCGGTTCCCGGCGGCCTTGCTCCCAGTTCCGCAAGGTGCCCAATGGCACGTCAATTACCGCTGCAAACTTGGCTTGCGACAGCCCGGATGCAGCGCGTATCTCCTTCACTGTGGTCATGGTGTGAAACTCGCGCGATGGTGCGCGCTCGCCGCGCAAAATCTCATCCATCTGCGTGACACTTTCCATAAGCTCGTTGAAAAAGTCGGACACTCGGTTATCTCCAGTTTTCTATTACAGCCTTCAACGCCTTGCGCTGGGCGTCGGTAAGGTCGCTTTGGGCGTTCTTTGGGTAGATCAGCAGCAGCGCGATATGCGACGCGGAAACGAAGTGATAGTAGATGACTCGTGCGCCACCGCTCTTGCCTTGTCCGCCAGTCGAAACCCGCACTTTCCGCAGGCCGCCGGTGCCCTCGATTACAGCGCCAGCATTGGGTTTATCACGCAAGAACGCCTGAAACTTGGCATAGGCATCGTCGTCCAGCAGCTCCTTGACTCTCTTGGTGAACGCTGGGGTTTCAATGAAGATCATCATTGGATGATGCGCCCTTGGCGCACATGCGTCAATGGCGCACTTCCAATTCCGCCATGGCATCGACCAGTCTGCCGGGCGCAAGATGCGCGCACCGCAGGGTCATCTTGATGTCGATCTGCGATTTTATGGCCTGTCTCCCATCCCGGCATCGGCACAAAGTTCCACACACACAAAAAAGAAAACGGCCGGGCAAAAGCCCGGCCGTTTGTCTTGCAACGTATCGCGGTGGACTGCGATCAGAACTCGTAACGCAGAGTCAGCATGGCCGACCAGCGCGACACCAGACGCGACGGGAAGGCGCTGCTGGCATCGTATTCCTGCAATTCCTGCCAGGTCGGGGAGTTCGGGCTTCCCAGGTTGTAGGTGTAGGTGCCGTCGGCATTCACGCCCACCAGGCCCGCCAGCTGACGGGTGTTGTCGGAGAACGTGCCGCCGTAGGTCTGGCCCCAGGACTTCTTGATCATGTTGCCGATGTTGTAGATGTCCAGACGCAGGATCGACTTGTGGCCTTCCATGAAGCCCGGCAGTTCCTGCTGGAAGCTGACGTCGAACTGGTTCACCCACGGATAACGGTCGGCGTGGCGGCCGGCGATCTGGCCACGGTGCGAACGCAGGTACTCGTTGCTGTCGATGAAGGCCTGGAACGCGGCGATCTGCTCCGCCGTGGCATTGCCGTAGCTGACGATCGGATCGTTCAGCAGCGGGATGTAGGCCGGATCCTGGAAGATGCGGTCGCCGTTGGCATCGCCGTTGAAGGTCCAGGTGTACGGCAGGCCGGAGTGACCGGAGTAGAACAGCGAAGCGCTGGTGCGGTAGTCACCGAAGAACGCGCGCTCCCAGCCCAGCGTTGCCTTGAACGAATCGCGGACCTGGCGACCGGCAGTGGTCGTGAACTCCTGGTTCGGATTGATGCGCGAGACGTACTGGTAGCTCGACCACGCCTGCGAACTGCCGTCCGAAGCCACTTCCTTGGCATCGGTGAAGGTGTAGCTGATGCTGCCGAACCAGTTGTCCGACATCGGCTTGGTCAGCGCCAGGGTCAGGGCCGAGGACTTGCCCTTGTTGGTGTTGCCCAGCAGGGTCGAGTTGTAGTTGAAGCCCGGCTGCGCACCGCAGTTCTTGTTCGAATTGCTGTTGCCGGCACCCATCGTGCACCAGTAGCTGGCGCGGCCATCGGCCAGCGTGCCCTGGGCTTCACCGATGTTCAGAGCCTGGTAGAACACCGCGTCCTTGGCCTGGATCTGCTGGTACTCGACGGTACCGATCAGGCCGTACCACGGCAGCTCGGCGTCGTAACCCAGGCTGATCTTGTAGACCGACGGCAGCTTGAAGTCAGGATCGATGACGTCCATCTGCGCCAGGCCGGACACGCTCAAATCGTCCGGAATTGGCTGGTTGTACGGATCCGGGCTGAACGGGTACAGGTCCGGGTTGGACGAGTTGAACGCCGCTGCGGTCACACCGTTGTTCTGGTACGGGTTGGCCATCCACACGAACGGCGGGATGCTCTGGAACACACCCACACCACCACGCAGCTGCGAGTAGCGCTCGGTATCGAACTGGTAGTTGAACGAGAAGCGCGGCATGACGATCTTGTTGTCGGAGCCCAGCTTGTAGTCGTTCGGGAAGCCGAAGGTCTGCTCGAAGGTCGGGTGACGCGGCGGTGCCTTGTCAGCCTTCGGAATGTTGATACGCACACCAAAGGTCATCGACAGGTTGTCGGTGGCCTGCCAGGTGTCCTGGATGTACGGGCTGAACTGCTCGTACACCAGCGCGGCGGCGGTGTCGGCTTCAGTGAAGCCACCGACCGGGCGACGCACCGAGTAGTTGCTGTAATTGCCGGCAGCGAAGTCTTCGATGCTGGCGAAGGTGTACACGCCGTGCAGGTCACGACCGTACAGGTTGAGCACATCGTGCTCCTGATAGTCGAAACCACCCTTGATGGTGTGGTTGGCGGCGTAGTAGGTGCCGAACAGCGAGACCGACAGCCTTTCGGTGTTGATCTTGTTCTCGTGGCGGTTGCGGTCCTCACCGATGGCGATACCGGTGCTGTCACTGGTGGCCACGATGTTGGCGGTGCCGACGTTGATCGCCGGGCCGTCGTTGAAGGCGTTGCCGTTTTCCTGATCGAACTTCTGGTGGCTGACCTTGAATTCGGTGCTGAAGTTCGTGGTCCAGTCACTGAACAGCTGGAAGGAGGTGTTCTTGGTGACGTTGTCGATGTTGTACCAGCGGCTGCTCAACGCCACCGAGTTGTTGGTGATGTTGTACGGAGAAGGACGGTTCTCCTCGGTCTGCTGGTAGGTCAGGCTGGCGCGGTGGTTGTCGCTGATGTTCCAGTCCAGCTTGCCCAGATAGCGCTTGTTCTCCAGGTTCACGCCGAGGTTGCCGTAGACACCCGGGTCAATGCCCCAGACGTTGCGTGCAATGTCGATCACCTGGTCGATTTCGGCCTGGGTAATCGCACCACGCGAGAAGGCGTCGGTGGAGGAAGCGCCACCGAAGTCCTTGATGGTCTGCTCTTCGTACGAACCGAAGAAGAACAGGCGGTCCTTCAGCAGCGGACCACCGAAGGTCAGGCCCTTGGTGATGTCGGTATCGAACAGGTTGTAGTCCTGGCCATCGCGGCTGCCGACCATGTTCTCGGCGTCCTTGTACACGTAGTACAGCGAGCCGTGGAATTCGTTGGTACCGGACTTGGTCACCGCGTTGATCGTGGCGCCCACGGTGTCGGCGGCAACGTCGTAGTCGGAAACCTTGATGTCATAGGCCTCGATGGTGTCCACCGAGATCGGGC
>CAYRJS010000281.1:0-3848 GCA_964424535.1 uncultured Aquimonas sp. | reverse complement strand
CTGAAACCACGGCCGCCCTGTTCTGCCGCATCGTCAATCGCTGGCGGCAGTTGTCAGGTCTGGATCCTGCTCTGGCCACGGCCCAGCCTCCGCCCGCAGGCGAAATTGTCCTGCCCGATGAGGATGTGCCGCTGATTTGAAGACCAAACGACAACCGGCCCGCAATGGCTGCGGGCCGGCTGGGGTAAAGCTCTGCCGGATCGACCTGCCTCGATCCAGAAACTCTCGAATCACTTCAGGCGACTGGCCACGAAAGCCCAGTTCACCAGGTTCCAGAAGTGCTCAAGGTACTTGGGGCGAGCGTTGCGGTAGTCGATGTAATAGGCATGTTCCCAGACATCGCAGGTCAGCAGCGGCGTGTCGTCACCGGTGATCGGGGTACCGGCATTGGATGTGCTCACCAGCCCGAGGCTGCCATCCGGGCGCTGCACCAGCCAGCCCCAACCCGAACCGAAAGTGCCCAACGCCAGTTTGGTGAAGTCTTCCTTGAAGGCGTCAAACGAGCCGAAAGCCTTGCTGATGGCTTCACCCAGCTTGCCCTCGGGAGCACCACCACCATTGGGGGCCAGGCACTGCCAATAGAAGTTGTGGTTCCAGACCTGGGCCGCATTGTTGAACATGCCGCCCTGGGCCTTGCGCACGATGGCTTCGAGGTCGGCGTTTTCGAATTCCGTGCCCTCAATCTGCTTGTTCAGATTGGTGACATAGGACTGGTGGTGCTTGCCGTAGTGGTATTCGATGGTTTCCGCGGAAATGTGGGGTTCAAGCGCATCCTTGGCATAAGGCAGTGCGGGCAATTCGATGGCCATGAGATGTTCCTCCTGATATGGCGGTTAACGGAAAACCCACGCACAAGCGCGTACGTGAGCAGCTACAATTCAAGTTTACCCCCGCACGACAACACCTGCTCGTGCCTCATCCCGGAGCCAAACCCACCATGAGCGCGACCGATCATATCCGCGCCTTGCTGCAAACACATCCGGTGCTGCTGTTCATGAAGGGCACCCCGAATTACCCCATGTGCGGCTGCTCTGAACGCGCCGTGCGCACCCTCAATGCCTGTAGCCATCCCTACCACGCCGTGAACGTGCTGGCCGACCCGGAAATCCGGGCGCAGTTGCCACGCCTGTTCAACTGGCCGACGTTCCCGCAACTGTTCATCGAGGGCGAATTGATCGGCGGCTGTGACATTCTCGAAGAACTGCACGAGCAAGGCGAACTGGCGCGCATGGTTGCCGAAGCCAGCGCGGTAACCTGATGAGTGATCCTGCGACCACGCCCATTCCGAGCCTGGCCGAACGGACGATCCTGGTCTGTGGCGCCCACGGTGGCCTGGGCACCGTAGTGGCGCGCGCGGCCGCCAAGGCCGGAGCCCAGGTCATCCTTCTGGGTCGACGCATCCCGCGTCTGCATGCGCTGTATGACAACCTGGTCGCCGATGGTGCGCGCGACCCGGCCATCTATCCGCTCGATCTGGCCGGGGCCACGCCGAATGATCACGCCAACCTGGCCGCCACGATCGAACGCGAATGTGGTCGGCTCGATGGCATCGTGCATGCCGCCGCTGAATTCAAAGGCCTGGCCTCGCTGGAAAACATGCCGATGGAAGACTGGTTCACCGGCCTGCACGTCAACCTGACCGCGCCCTGGCTGCTGACCCGCGCCTGCCTGCCCTTGCTGCGCCAGCGTGAAGACGCCAGCGTGCTGTTCCTGCTGGATGAACCCGAACGCAGCGCCCAGGCCTTCTGGGGTCCGTATGCCGTGGCCAAACAGGCCCTGCGCAGTCTGGTTGCAGTCTGGCGCGAAGAACTGGCCAACTCGCCCATCCGTCTGCAAGGCGTGGTGCCTGGGCCAATGCGCACGCTCCTGCGCGCGCGCGCCTGGTTCGCCGAAGACCCCGGTAGCGTGCCCCTGCCTGATGCCTATGCCGCAGACGTGCTCGCGTTGCTGGCTGGGACTTCAGCCAACGATGCACCCATCGTGAACCTGCAAGCGCGCCAAGACGCCGGGCCGCGCCCTCTGGCCCTGGCCAATTTCACACCCTGATATCACCCCCTGATCGAGGCCAATACGTGCTGGTGTAGAATTGCTGCAGTGCATTGTCTTCGAGAAAAACTGCACACCCACTGCACACCATGATGTGCAACAACCCGCAAAACCTTACTGGCCCCGTAGCTCAGCTGGATAGAGCGTCCCCCTCCTAAGGGGAAGGTCACACGTTCGAATCGTGTCGGGGTCGCCACACTACACGCCGGGCCAACCTGGAGTTCTCCCATGAGCGACATCGTCATTGCAGGTGCCAAGCGCACCGCCATCGGTTCTTTTCTCGGCCAGTTCACCGGCGTACCCACGCCGACCCTGGGCGCAACCGCAATCAAGGCCGCACTGGAACACGCCGGCATCGGCGCCGACCAGGTCGACGAAGCCATCATGGGCTGCGTCCTGCCAGCCGGCCTGGGCCAGGCTCCTGCCCGCCAGGCGGCATTGGCCGCCGGTCTGCCGACTTCGACTGGTTGCACCACCATCAACAAGGTCTGCGGCTCGGGCATGAAGGCGATCATGTTCGGCACCGATCTGATTCGTACCGGTTCGGCCCGCATCGTCGTGGCCGGCGGCATGGAATCAATGACCAACGCCCCGCACCTGCTCAACGGCTCACGCACCGGCATCCGCTACGGCAGCGCCGAAATGCTCGACCACATGGCCTGGGACGGCCTTACCAACCCCTACGACAAGCAATCAATGGGCGTGTTCGCCGATGCCACATCAGCTAAATACTGCTACAGCCGCGAAGACCAGGACGCCTTTGCCGCCGAAAGCGTGCGCCGCGCCCTGGCGGCCCAGCAATCGGGTGCTTTCGAAGCCGAAATCGTGCCGGTGGTGGTCAAAGGCCGCAAGGGTGAAACCACCTACAGCACGGACGAACAACCGGGCCGCTGCAATATCGACAAGATCCCGACCCTGCGTCCGGCCTTCACCAAGGACGGCACCGTCACCGCTGCCAGTTCCTCCAGCATTTCCGACGGTGCCGCCGCCGTGGTGCTGATGTCAGCCGATGATGCCCGTGAGCGAGGTGTCACGCCACTGGCCCGGGTCGTGGCCCACGCCACCCACTCGCAGGAACCAGCCTGGTTCACCACCGCCCCGGTCACCGCCATCCGCAATGTGCTGACCAAGGCCGGCTGGAATGTCGGCGATGTGGACCTGTTCGAAGTCAACGAAGCCTTCGCCTGCGTGGCCATGGCCCCGATCACCGATCTGGGCATCGCCCACGACAAACTCAACATCAACGGCGGCGCCTGCGCCCTCGGCCACCCCATCGGCGCCACCGGCGCCCGCATCGTAGTCACTCTGCTGCACGCCCTGATTCGCACCGGCGGCAAGCGCGGCGTCGCTGCCCTGTGCATCGGCGGTGGCGAAGCTACAGCCGTGGCTATCGAATTGGCGTAAGCACGCTGATAAAACTGATTTGCCCAGTGGCATAACGACAAGGCACCCTGCGGGGTGCCTTGTCGTTTAAAGTCACACCTTGCCAGCAACGTTAATGGAAGTGTCACCTGAATGCGACGCCGAGCCAGCCCGAGGCAGTCAGCTCGCACCGCAACCCGTAGCCACGGCAGATAGTTGCCCTGCCCTGATTGCCGTGTTGTTGCCCCAAACACCGTGTGCGATGATGAGACCGCGGGGGTCTTTCGTCGTCTGCAAAAGCCTCAAAATTAGGCTGCCAAGTTAGACTCCAATATTAGATTAACTTACTGTTTATGCTACAATTTTTCTTGTAGACAACCACTCGATAGTAGTATTAGGCGGACGTTTTACGCGACAATTTGGAATCGAATAGTAGTTAG
>CAYRJS010000280.1:0-3851 GCA_964424535.1 uncultured Aquimonas sp. | reverse complement strand
TTAAATGCAGGCTTTTACCGCTGCCTTCCAGATTTCCGCGTCATATCGCCTGGCTTTCTGATCCCTTTCCTTCCAGCGATAGGCGGGATGCCCATCCCTGGCACCGACCGTCTTGTCCAAGGCAGACAGCTCTTCCAGCACCTTGCGGATGTATCCGTATCCAGGCGCCATCTCGTCCTCGACAACCGGTTTGCCCGTGCTGTATTGGAGTGCAAGAACGGATTCAGGCAACACAACGCGATGCGGTTCACGGCCACATTGCCCGATCAATCCGTACCATGCGGAAACCGCGCCATAGCCATCATTCCAGATCGCTTCGAGCGAAGCCTCATCTTCTGGCACCTCACGAACGACAGCCGTCCGTTTGCCCAGCAGCGTCTCTGACCAACGAGCCATGCCTTCCAGAAACCATGCTCGCTTGAACATGGTGTAACCATACTGAACGAGGTGGAAGAGCTCATGCGCCGGTGTCAAGTTGCCACTCCGATACCGATTGGAAATGTCCATCAGCAGCACACACTCGCCGGGCAACGACTGGTGCACCTCGTCATAAGCTCGCCCAGTGCCGCCATCCAGAGAACGAAAGCGCACCAGGATTCGCCTCGCACCCTGCAACTGGTAACGTGTACTTTCCAAAGGCAGCTGGAACTTCAGGTGCGCCAGCACATCACGCATTGCGACCAGTTGCAAAGCCACATCCGCCACAACGTCGGGAACACCCTGTTTCCGTGTATCCGCCGGGAACTGCAGTGCATGATCGCCGGTCAGTGAATACTGCAGGACGAATTCATCTTTTTCGTACTGCTGCCACTGGCCATTCACACCCGAGATGGTCTGCTGGCAGGCCCTGGCTTGTGTCATCCCGAGCCCCATCAGCAACACACCGCCAAACACAAGACTTCGTGCCAACTGCCCGATGAAGTTCTTCATGCCAACACCGCTATCGAGGTTCTGTGTGAGTTGTCCCACTTTCGCAATCTGTTGAAGGGCGAATCTCAAACCGCTTCGGACATGGTCTGCGCACATTCACTGGCGACGTCGCCAGCATCAGACATTGATGGCCTGCTGCATTCAACGCTCGACGCAGAACGATCGCCGGGATCCCGGCGACAGCGCCGATGGCCGATATCTGCCTTCATCCGGTTGCAATCCGCCAGATTGCTGAACGACACCACCAGGGCACCATACAGCAAACATGGGCACCGCTCCACCCTGGCGGGCGTGGCGTCAGCAACACAGCCTCCATGATGACCATATCGCCGTGAGCCATGAATGCGGCAACACTGCCGTGACCCTGTCGCCGCGACCCCCACCCTATTTACCCCAGGGGGCATCGCACAGGCAAAAGAAAAAGGGGCTACAACTTTGATAGCTGTAGCCCCTTGATATAAATGGTCGGCGTGGCGGGATTCGAACTCGCGACCCCTTGCACCCCATGCAAGTGCGCTACCAGGCTGCGCTACACGCCGACAAGACTTAAATTATAGCTTGAAATTTGGCGTTTTCAGAAACGAGGATCAAGAAGATCACGTATTTCCCGCAGCTCGCGACGCAGATCCTGCCAGCGCGCCTGCTCTGCGCGCAGTTGCATCTGCGCCAGTTCTTGAGCGGCGGCACCCACATCGAACGCGGACTCCTGCCATTCGCTGTCGCCACCACCCTCGAACATTGAGTCCGGAAATACCGAGTCCCCCATGTCGATGGCTTCATGGCGGCGCCGCTCACGCTCCGCCTGCGCGAACTCCTGCAGCTTGTTGCGGGCGCCGCTGATCGTGAAGCCCTGGTCGTACAGCAGCTCGCGGATGCGCCGAATCATCAGCACCTCGTGGTGCTGGTAATAGCGGCGATTGCCGCGCCGCTTCATGGGGCGGAGCTGGGTGAACTCTTGCTCCCAGTAGCGCAGCACGTGTGGTTTGACACCACAAAGCTCCCCGACCTCACCAATGGTGAAGTAGCGTTTGGCGGGAATGGGGGGGAGATTTTTCTCCATGTAAATCAAGGTGCTACCGGCAGAACCTTGAAATCTACTCTAACTTTCCGTGTTGTGCACGGATTGCACCCCGTTTCCCGTGCATATTGCTGAAATACCGTGACAATGGCCCGCCGTCAGGCATCCACGCCGGACCGCCTCCCGGTCAGTCGGCCGGCCCGCCATCACCGGCCAGGCCGGCGGCCTGTACCGCATCCTTGAGCTTGGGACTGGCATGAAAAGTGACCACACGCCTGGCATCGATAGCCACCGGCTCACCTGTGCGGGGGTTGCGACCCGGCCTGGCGGCCTTGGTACGGATCTGAAAGTTGCCAAAACCCGAGATCTTCACGTCCGTACCGTCCACCAGACTGTCGGTAATCAGGTCGAAAAACGCATCGATCATGTCTTTCGACTCACGTTTGTTCAGGCCAATCTGCTCGAACAGCATTTCAGCCAGTTGCGCCTTGGTCAGGGTAGGCGTCTCCAGGCTTTCAACGGCGAGTTCCATCTCGGGCATCTCCTAAGTTGCAGGGTCAGCAGCACACGTCGGTGATCAGCGCAGACGGGCCTGCACGGCACCCGACAAGGACGCCACCACTGCACGCACCGCCGCCTCGATTTCTTCATCGGTCAGTGTAGCGCCGTCACGACCCAGCGTCAGACGGATCGCCAGACTCTTCTCGTCAGCTGCCAGGCCTCCGGTGAACGAGCCATCAGCCTGCTTGCGCGGGCGATATACGTCGAACAGCACAGCCTGCCGCAACAGTGCGGAACCCGACGCCTTGATGGCGTCCATCACGGCCGCGTGGGTCACGCTCTCCTTGACCACGACGGCGATATCTCGCTCCACCGGATGCTGGCGGCTGACCGGCTGAGCCACCGGCACATCGCGTCGCAATACCGCATCGAGCTCCAGCTCGAACAGCACGGGCACCTGCGGCAGGTCATAGCCCTGACGCCAGCGGGGATGCAGTTCGCCCACGTGGCCGATGCAGCGGCCATCCAGCCACACGCTGGCGCAGCGGCCCGGATGCAGCGCGGGGTGCTCGGCCGGTTTGAATTCCGGCTTCAGCGGTGCCAGCAGGTTTTCGACGTCACCCTTGACATCGAAAAAGTCGACCGCCCGATCGGCACAACCCCACTGCAGCGCATCGGCCATCCCGTAGGCCAGACCCGCCACATGCATGGGCTGGGCATAGCCAGCCACCGTACGATCGGTGTCCTTGACCGAGGGATCCTTGCGGAATACCCGGCCCAGCTCGAACAGGCGCACGCGCGAAGCCTTGCGGTCGAGGTTGAACTTCAGCACCGCCACCAGGCTGCCCATCAGCGACGAGCGCATCACGCTCATCTGCGAGGCGATCGGGTTGAGCAGCCGGATAGGATCCTCGTTGCCCGCCAGTTCGCGCTCCCAGCGCTCTTCGACGAAGCTGAAGTTGATGGTTTCCTGGTAGCCCAGGTGCGCCAGATGGCGGCGCACCGCGAACGGCCCGCGGCGCGACTCGACGCGCACGCGCGGCGTCAGTGGTGCCAGCGGCGCGGTCGTCGGCAGCTTGTTGTAGCCGATGATGCGCGCCACTTCCTCGATCAGGTCTTCCTCGATGCGCAGGTCGAAGCGGTACGACGGCGGCGTCACATCCAGCTCGCCCTCGCCCTCCGTGACCTGCAGCCCCAGGCGGCGCAGCGCGCCGGCGCATTCGGCCTGCGTCACCGGCATGCCGATCACCTTGGCGGCACGCGCCACGCGCAGCTTCACCGGCTTGCACTCGGGCATGGCCAGTTTCTGGTCGTCCAGCGGACCAGCCTCGCCGCCGCAGATCTCCAGAACCAGCTGCGTGATGCGCTCGATGTGCTCCACCGTCGTGGCCGGATCCACGCC
>CAYRJS010000279.1:0-3858 GCA_964424535.1 uncultured Aquimonas sp. | reverse complement strand
ATATCCTTGCGCTGGGCCGTCACCGACATCGTCAGGTGATTGCCCACCAGCCAGGTCACCAGATCGGTATCGGCCGTGGACAGGTCGTGAGCCTGACAAAATTCGCGGGCATCCACAGCGCCCAGTTCGGAATGATCACCACCCCTGCCCTTGGCGATATCGTGGAACAGCCCCGCCAACAACAGCAGTTCCGGCTTGCGCACCTGGCTCCACAGTTCATGGCCGAGAGCGAAACGCTCGATCGACTCGGGCTGCCGGAAACTGTCGATATTGCGCAACACCGCCAGGGTGTGCTCGTCGACGGTGTACATATGAAACAGGTCGTACTGCATGCGCCCGGATACCTTGCCGAAGGCCGGCAGATAGCGTCCCAGAACGCCCAGCCGGGCCATGCGCTCGAGCATCGGTACCGCCTGCGGATCCCGCAGGATGGCCAGAAACAGGGCCTGTGCAGCCGGATCGGAACGAAACCGCTCGTCGATGCGCGTCAACACTTCACCCAGGGCCCGGGCCGTGGCCGAGTGCAGGCTGGCGATTTGCGGGTACGCCTGCCAGGTGTGGAACAGGTGCAGGATCGTCAATGGCCGTCGATACAGCAGCTCGGGATCGCGCAGGGCCAGGCTGTCGCCGATGCGGACAAAGTCGTGATCCAGGGCAATGACTTCCTGGACCGGCTGCAGGCTTTCATCAAAACGCTGCAACAAGCGATCGCCAAGCCGCTGTACCAAAGCCGCACTGCGGAAAAACCCCTGCATCAACTGCTCCACCGCCAGATTCTCGCGGTGCTCATCGCGCAGGCCCAGGCGTGCCGCCAGAGGTTTCTGGTAATCAAACAGCAATCGATCCTCGCGCCGGCCGGCCACCAGATGCAGGCCGTAACGCAAACGTGACAGTGCCCGTCGATGGGTATCGAGAACATCGAATTCATCCGGGCCCAAGGCCCCCAGCGCCACCAGATCACCCAGGCCATGCACACCGAAAATGCGTTTGGACAACCAGCCCAGGGTCTGGATATCACGCAGGCCACCGGGGCCATCGCGCAGGTTCGGTTCCAGATTGTGCGCAGTGCCGCCATGGCGGGCGTGGCGTTGACCCCATTCGGCGCGTTTGGCGGCCAGGTAGGCAGCCGGCGGCCAGATGCCCGGACCGCGCATGGCGACCAGCAAACGTGTCAGGGCGGCGCTGTCACCCACCAGTGGACGTGCTTCCAGGATGGCCGTGGCAACGGTGGCATCCTGGCTGGCCACGTCCACACATTGATCGACGCTGCGCACCGCCAAACCCGGCGACAAGCCGATATCCCATAACAGGGCCGACCAGCGTTCGATGGCTACACGGCAGTGTTGCTGGGTATCGACCTCGGCCAGCAACAGCACGTCCACATCCGAATGCGGAAACAGCTCGCCACGACCATACCCGCCGGTGGCGACCAGGGCCAGGCCGGGCGTGCCTTCAAAACAGCGGTTCCAGGCATTGACCACGATGCGGTCAACCGCCTGGGTGCGTTGCGCCAGCAGGCGATCGATATCGACTTCACGATCGAAGTCCCCGGCCAAGGCCGCTTCATTGGTTTCCAGCGTCGTCCGCGCCTGGCGTATCCAGTCCGTCAGGTCGGGCAGACGCTCGTCCTGGCTCACGGGTCGTTGTCGTCGCCTGGCAGGCGGGTCAGGATTTCAAAACCGGTTTCGGTCACGGCAATGGTGTGCTCCCACTGCGCTGACAACGAGCGATCCTTGGTCACCACGGTCCAGCCATCGGGCAAGACCCGGCTGTGGCGCGAGCCGGCATTGATCATCGGCTCGATCGTGAACACCATTCCCGCACGCAGCACCGGCCCGGTTCCCGGCCGGCCGTAATGCAGCACCTGGGGTTCATCGTGATAGACCCGGCCTATGCCATGACCGCAATATTCGCGTACCACGGTGAAGCGTTCAGATTCGGCATAGCTCTGGATGGCGTGACCAATATCGCCCAAGGTTGCTCCCGGCCGCACCACGCGGATGCCACGGAACATGGCCTCGCGGGTCACATCCACCAGACGCCGAGCCAGAACCGAGGGCTCACCGACCATATACATGCGGCTGGTGTCGCCATGCCAACCGTCCTTGATGACGGTGACGTCGATATTGAGGATGTCGCCCGACTTGAGCAGTTTGGCCGGGCTGGGGATGCCGTGACAGATGACGTTGTTGACCGAGGTGCAGGTCGTCGCCGGAAACGGAATCCGCCCCGGGCCACCGCCATAACCGATATTGGCCGGAATGGCGTGTTGCACATCCACGATATGGGCGCGGCAGATTTCGTCCAGTTCCGCCGTGCTTACGCCCGGCTTCACGAATGGCTCCACCACCCGCAATACCTCAGCCGCCAAGCGACCGGCCACGCGCATGTGTTCGATGTCTTGCGCCGTCTTGATTTCAATGTTCATCTTGGCATTATCGCGCCAACCGGCCTTGTGAACCAGTCTTGCGGCTGAAATCACGATTGATTCAAATCAAGACACGAACGCGAAAATGCGCCACAGTAAGCACCTGTCCCAGTCTTGGAGCGATCTCATGTACCAGTCCATCCTGTTCCCGACCGACGGTTCCGAACTGTCCATCAAGGCCGCCGATGCCGCCATCCAACTGGCCAAGGCACTGGGGGCAAAATTGATCGTCTGGGCTGGCGCTGAAGTCTATGCCCTGCCTCTGGCAGTGCAGGCTGCAGTGGATCAGAACCTGCTGATCGCCGAGGCTCTCAATGAGGCCCAGGCAGCGGTGGATGGCATCGTTACCCGCGCCGCAGCCGCCGGCATTGCCTGCGAAGGGGCTACGGCGGTTACCGATTCACCTTGGCAAGGCATCATCCAGGCCACCGACGATCACGCCTGTGATCTGGTTTTCATGGCTTCGCACGGCCGCCGTGGCGTCGCTGCCCTGCTGTTGGGCAGCCAGACCCAGAAGGTCCTGACCCATTCCAGCGTGCCGGTCTTGGTATACCGCTGAATCTGAAGGCCGGATGCGGGCGTTCTTGCGCCCGCACTCAGGCGACGTCAAGGCCCATGCCGCAATCACTGGCCAGGGCGAAAAACCCGGGGAAGGATGAAGCCACCGTGTCACAGCCGTGGATTTTCACGGGTGCATTGGACACCTGGCCGGCCACGGCAAAGCTCATGGCAATGCGGTGATCATGGTGGGCCTGTACGTCACCACCTCCCAAGTCGCCACCATGGATGATGGCGCCATCGGGCGTTTCTTCAATCCGGGCTCCAAGCGTGCGCAGACCGGCGGCCATGGTGGCGATACGATCGGATTCCTTGACCCGCAGTTCTGCTGCCCCGCGCACCACGGTGGTGCCGCTGGCCTGGGTTGCGGCCACGAACAGGGCCGGAAACTCATCGATCATGTCCGGCACCAGATGCTCGGGCACTTCGATACCGTGCAAAGACGCGTGGCGCACACGCAGATCGGCGATGGCTTCCCCGCCCTGCTCGCGCAGGTTCAGGATTTCGATGGAGGCTCCCATCAGGCGCAGGGCTTCCAAAAGGCCGGTGCGTCGGGGATTCATGCCGACCTCGGACAAAAGCAGGTCCGAACCTGGCACCAGACACGCAGCCACAAGAAAAAACGCTGCCGAGGAAAAATCTGCCGGCACCGTGATATCTGTTGCGCGCAAGCGATGACCACCGGAAAGCTGCGCCATGCCGGGCGAAAACGTGATCGGCCAGCCCAGCGCCGCCAGCATGCGCTCGGTGTAATCGCGGGTCGGATGCGGCTCGCGCACGGTGGTCGTGCCCGAGGCATACAAACCGGCCAGCAACAGGGCCGATTTCACCTGGGCACTGGCGACCGGCAACTCGTGGTCGATGCCGGACAA
>CAYRJS010000278.1:0-3864 GCA_964424535.1 uncultured Aquimonas sp. | reverse complement strand
GATGTAGTCGCTGTTGCTGTGATTGGCGATCTTGACCGCGTAGCCATACAGGCCCCGGTAGTGCCAACCGGCCTGCGGAATGGCCAGCACCTGATGGCGAAGCGGCACCAGGTCGATCGGGGTCTGATCCACGGTGATCCGCCGTGCACCGGGCAGCTGAGCTGTCAGCCGTTCCGGGCCATAGAATTGCGATGCCATGAACCGGATCAGTGGGACGATCTTGGTGCCCCAGCCTTCGGTGGCAGGCGTCGCCGGGCCGTCGCTGTAGGCAAGCTCCGTTGCCGGCTCGGCGGTAGCGTCAAAAATCTGGATCTCGGCCGGCGCACCGCTACCGTCAGTGGCGGACAGATCGAACAGGTAGTACGAGCCGCCACCCAGCGTCTGGGCATGGATCCGGGTTGCATCAAAATCGCCATGCGGCTTGATGAAAACCCGGCGACCAAGACTGGTGACTTCCAGCCGTCCACCCAGGGTTCGGGGATACTTGATCTCGACTGGCGCCGGGAAGATCAGGGCTGTTTCCTGACCCACAGACAACTGGACCTGTTCCGGGCGTTGCTGCCAGACGATGCGATCCGCTTGCTGCGCAAGGGCGTCTCCGACACCCAGGGCCAGCAGCAACAAAAAGGGGATGCAGAGGCGGTACATGGGTGTCTCCTTTATTTCCGCACAATGTTCAGCTTGGCCAGTTCTTCAGCATCGAGCCGCACTGGCTCATCCTGATAACCGTCCAGCAACAGGCCGTAGGGGTTGAACTGCGTATCGACCGAGTACGCAACCACACGAATCGGGTAGCGAATGATCGTGTCCTTGATCACGTTGCCCCGGATGGTTTCCTGCATTTCAAGGTCCAGATAGACCACCCAGAGGTTGTCATTGACCTTGGTCACCCGATCTGTCTGAAACGTCAGTTCGGGTGGCGGCGCCAGAGAACGGGTGCGATAGGCCAGCTCACCCTGTGCGTGCCGCTGCTTGCTGTCGATCTCCAACTGGCCGCGATACCGATCCGTCAGAAAAGCGGACACACGCTTGATCTGCTCGGGGTAATCCTTCGCGCCATCCACACGCCAGCGATTGAGCTGCTGGAATACGACCAGCGCGAAGTTGTAGACATTTTCGGAAGGCATTTCGCCTTCACGTGCGGTTACCGGCGCAGCCAGCCCGGGTCGCACATCCACGCGGATGTTTGACCGGGATTGCCCTACGAGCCACGCCATGGCAAGGACACTTGCCGCCATGAGGGCGATGATTGCGAACAGAACCTTGATGAAGAATCGGTTTTGTTCGACTGCTCTTACATACGACATGAATGGTCACCCGTGTGATTATTTGGAATCCCGGCCCGTAGACCAAGGCCCGGAGCGCATGACGATCTCGCCCGCGACGCCCGGCACGTGCTTTGCCAGGAAGTACCACATGCGATGCATGTAATACCGATCCGGTCGATTCCGCTTAACAGCGCGGAGCCTGCCCGCACCGAAAACAACCAGACCCGCACCAATAAGCAAGCCCAACAAAGGCGAGAAGAAGGAGAGTCCCACGAAGAAACCACCAATCACGATCACCACGAACACGATCGCTGCAACCATCATCAAAAACCCCAGCTCCGAGCTGGTGATACCCAGCAGTGAGGCAGGTTGATGGTTGACTCGGGTGGCCACAGGCTCATGTTCGACCGAACGTGTGTATTGAAAATTGCTCATGGGACTCTCCATCAATGGACCGGGATGTTGCTACCAGGCCCCTCTATCAGCTGCCTTCAAGGAAGCTCTTGTTGTCATCCAAGATGGTCATGCCGTAGTTGGCGAACAGAGCCGAAATACCCAGGCCAGCGGCGGCGATCAGAACGGCCATGCCCAGGGCAGCCATATCGGCCTTGCCAAGACGGATATTGTTGATCGTCGCAACGATGTACCAAAGGGCACCAATAGCCGCGCCGATGGATACGATCACCAGGACAATGCCCGCGCCACGGGCAACCAACTTGCCGATAGCACCCATCCAGTCACCATCACTTTGTCCACCCATGCCGTCAGGTGGCTGCGGAAGAGACTGTGCCAAGGCATCCGGCGCAATCAGAAACAGAATTGCCACAAGGGCAAGTACACCTACCATGCGCAGCATGTTCTTTGCTTCCATGTTATTGAAAATAGTCATTTCACACTCCGTTAAATTGGACCAAACCCAGCTATCAACAAACCCAACATCACCGTAAAAACAATCGCCACACCAATCACATCAAACAACAGTGCCTTGAGGTGAATCCGCTGCTCCCAATACGCCTCAACTCGACCCCAAACTGCCCATGCCGCCCAGACCGCCAGGATCACCATGGTGCTCCCAACAATCAGGCGCCGGATGGTGGTTACCGAGTGGCTTCCTCCTGTCCCAGCCTGATACGCGGTGCTTGGGTCAGCAGCAGCCATCGGCAGCAGCGACACAAGATCAGCGATGGATGAAATATCCATTCCGATCACCTGCGGTATTCGCCACCCAGCGGTTCAATCCGCTTCGGGGCATCGCGCATGCCGGCCACGTACTGTTCGACACCCAGCTCGATGGTCTTGATGTCGGCCCGTACCGCCGCGTAGTTGAAGTTCACGCGCTTGCTCTGGTCCGAGTTCTGCTCGGCCTGATCGACCAGGGCGTGCACGATCCGCAGCTGTTCAAGCAGTGCGGTCAGTGATTCGTTTTCAAGTGCCGTATCTGCCTTCGCGGTTGAAGGTGAAAATGCCAGCACCAACATCCCGAACCATGTCACTGCCACAAGCAGGAGTGCCGGCGCCATGCGGCGGGAGAAATAGCCAAGGTTGTTGCATTGGGGGATCAGCTTCATGATTAAAGTACCTTCTTGAACGTGGACGCCGTGATGGCAATGGAAATACCGAACAGGATCAGGCACGGAATGAAAATCCAGTTCGGGTGGACAGTGAACGGGTTTGCCAGATAGAAGACCCACGGCGTGATGAGCCATGGCTTCACGTTTCGCTTTGCGAAATGGAAGATCAGCGACGACTCCGCGCCACCGGAGTGTTTGCGGATTTCACGCCTGACCAGGCCCTCGATCAGGGCCACGCATGCGACAAGGGCAAAGGCGGGCAGGGTGAAAATGGAAATGACGATGCGCAGGGTCACCACCTGCACCGACTCGCGTGCTGCATCGCTCATCTGTACCCAGAGGGGCGCATCGACCAGCATGTCGAAGAGCATCACGGTCCAGCCGACCGGCGACCAGTACCAGCAGATGTGATAGATCCAGTCGGTCAGGACCGCAGCAATACGCATGAACCTGTCATCGGCGTGGCGCGAGAGGAAGCCCAGCTCTTCGGTCACCTGTTGTTGGGAGTGGCCGGCATCCCAGAAGTCCAGCGCCAGACCGGTCCACTCAAGCCCGATGCTGCCCACGCTGGCGATCACCAAGAACGCCCACAAGCTGATCGAGCCGAACAACGCCCGTACATAGAACGGATAGCTGCTCAGCGGCCGGACCTGGGCGCTGGAGGTCTGCGTGCTCATGCGCCACCACCGTGATCGTCGTTCTGCCCGTAGATCCCCAGATCGGCCAGTGACGACTCCGCCGTATCGGCGTCACCTTCCTGGCTGTGCTCAACTGCCTGCACATGCTCTGGGGCATACCAGTCGCCGGGGGACTGCGAGGGCATGACGGTATTGGCGTCCAGCAAGGTTTGTGCGGCCGTCGCATCGCGGAACACCTTTTCCCAGACGGGGGTGTGACGCGCCCATTCGTCCGCGCCTTCGGAGCGGTAGTTGTCGGCCATGGCTTTTGCCATGCCTTCGATCGAGGACGGGATATCGACCTTGGCGTTGGTGGCCAGCGGCAGCCGGATCTTGTGGAGCGAGCCA
>CAYRJS010000277.1:0-3865 GCA_964424535.1 uncultured Aquimonas sp. | reverse complement strand
TGTACGCCAAATCAGCAAAACTACCATCCCATCCATCAACATCCATGAACCCGGTCAGGGACGATCCGAACAGTCCCGCTCGAACCCATCGGGTGCTGCCGTCACCTCACCCCCAGGCACCGCCGTGGCTGAAGCCGTTGCCAGCCAGCGCTCGCTTTCCCGTTCGACCCAGCGCTGCGCTTCTTCACGTTCCGCGGGCGACATGAGCGCCAGATTGCGCACCAGGGCTGCTTGAACCACGGTGCCCACCTGATCCTCGCCGTACAGCCGCTCCATCAACAAAGCATGGCGCACGAACTCGCGGCGGTTGGGCAGGGACAAGCGTGGAAACTCCTCAATTCCCGGAATCCACGATGGACTGTGAACCATGATCATGCCTTCCAGCGCCAGCGGATCGGCGTGCTGGATACCTTCCTGCAGGATGGCGTAGGCCCGATCCGACAGGAACTGTGGATAGGAAAAATCCGTGTTGCCGCCAAGTCCGCCGGGTGAACCAAGAAAACGCGGCATGCGGATGATGCTGCCATCCTGGCGCGTCATCGCCAACAGGACTTTCTGCCGGGTGCTCATACGCTCGATATTGCGCTCGACCAGAGTATCCGTATCGGGAAGTCCGATGGGTTGCACCCCCTCACACCATGAGGCCAGAGCGTGAGTCTGTTCAAGCGCATTGGCGATCGACATCAACATCAAATCCTCGTTGATCCGGACGTTGTCACCTCGCTCCAGGCTGGCCTGCATCTGCTCCGCGCGCCGCAATCGCTGCGTCACCATCCGACATCGGCGTACCCCGACATGCAGCCGACACGTTGCCTCGGGATCCCCTGCCTCGGCCAATGACTCCAGCGCTTCAAGCTGTTCTGCCAATGGCAATGCGGCATCAGGTAGGGGCATCGGCTTGGGCACAGGTACCGCAAGGCCATCACGGTTGCCTTCCTTGCCTGCCACGGGCATGTCAGGTGGAGCGTTCGATATCAAAGTCTCATTGTCGGGCGAGTGCGCTTCTGTCGTGGCATCACTGTCAGCCACCTGTGCCCGATCCCGATACCAATTAAAGCCCGCGATCGATACGACCAATGCCAATGCAATGACCAGCATCGCCACCAGATAACGCCTGCTGATCGTGATGGATAGGCTCATTCGCTAAATCACGTGCGTGATGTTTCGTGGTGAGTAGGTTTGACCCCACGCCACAATTTATCGCTCCACGAGGCTTGGCGCTTTCCATGCCTCAATTACGGACAGGCAGGTGCCCCGAAGACAGGAAAATCCATGCACCCCACATACTCCGGGCTGCCGCCACCCACAGCACAAAACTCTAACATGAAATACCCGCCCCCCAGTTCAATAGGAACACTGTAACTTTCCCACCAGCAAAATGGATCTGCCATTATACGCGCGTCGGCAGTGTTGTACATCAACGCCGAGCTCCCCAAGGTCAGCAAGATCAAGAACGCTCGCATCATCATCACGACCCCCAATAACTCCAAAAAAACTGTCCCAAAGACCCCTTGCGGCCGGCATTCCGCTGCCAGCGTGGACACCGTACAGAAAGGGGGGGGGGTAAAGTCAAGAGCAAACGCAAGAGCTTTCTTATCCAACTTGTCAGTCGTTCCAGACAGAACAATCAGAGGACGTCTGCCTGCCAACTATCGCTCGCTTTCCCGTTCGACCCAGTGCTGCGCTTCTTCACGTTCCGCAGGCGACATGAGCGCCAGATTGCGCACCAGGGCAGCCTGAACCTCGGTGCCACGCCCTGCGGTCACGGCTGGACACGGCTTGAATAATTCGATGGTATCCGGCACCGGCTCAGGCAGGTAAAGCGCGATTGCCGGCGGCATCGGCGCGCTGCGCGGGCCCAAGCACGGCGGCGCCAACGAGGTCGCCTTCGAAATCCAGCAGCGCTACGACAATCCGGACGAGGCCGAGGCCGACATCCGCGAGCGGGTCGCGCGCAAGGAGATCGTGATCGGCTTCGGCCACCCGGTGTACACCATTTCCGACCCGCGCAACCAGGTCATCAAGAAAGTCGCGCGCGAGCTCTCCGACGAGCAGCACAACCGCAAGATGTACGACATCGCCGAGCGCCTGGAATCGACCATGTGGGAAATCAAGAAGATGTTCCCCAACCTCGACTGGTTCAGCGCGGTGAGCTACCACATGATGGGCGTGCCGACCGCCATGTTCACCCCGCTGTTCGTGCTCTCGCGCACCGCCGGCTGGAGCGCGCACGTGATCGAGCAGCGCATCGACGGCAAGATCATCCGCCCCAGCGCCAACTACACCGGCCCGGAGGATCGCCCATTCGTGCCGCTGGCCGAACGCAAGTAAGAAGGCTTGTCCGGCCAGCGCCATTTTCCTGGTGGCGCTGGTCGAGCTGATGGCTTGCGGATTTCCTTGGCCACGACGTCGTGTATCCATGACCTTGAATCTGCGTACAATGCCTGCGACGCCAGCCTCACGCTCACGCATCCAGCCGCGACGTGCAGACCGCGCCATGCGTGTTCAAGGAGATGGCCATGAATGTTCGCGTGCTGTTGTTGGGGGCAATCCTGTGTCTTGTCGGTGTCGTGGCGGCGCGTGAGGTCGCGGCGCAAGAGTGCATCAACGAACCGCCACAACTTTGCTACCTGGAGCAGGGCGATTGTTCCGGCGGCCTGGACACACCGGGCTGGAGCAGCGATCTGCACGTGGACCTGGTGGTCGAAACCACCCGCAATTACGGTCAGGTCTATTTCAACTCGGCATTCGTGGCCAGTGACCTGGAAACCTTGCCAGGGACCGGTTACGAGTTCGGGGTCGAAATCACGACGATCAAGATCACGTGTGAGATTGGCCAGTGCAATCTCTCGTTCATCGACAACGAAAACCTCGTGCAGCGTACGCGCATCGAGCACGGTTGGGTCTATGTGATGCCCAATGCGTCCTTGCGCAGAGTCAACGCGGTGCTCGCAACCATGCAATTGTCGGCAACCAAAATATATGAGCCAACGCGGATTGAAGTCACGATCGAAATCAACGATCAGTCTTGGGGTACTTCGTGCGGCTATGCGGCCTACGGCCATGCGACCATGCACGTCGACGTGTATCCCTGGGGCACCTTCCCCTTGTTTGTGGATGAGTTCGAGTCGCTCCCGGCCAACCTTGGGCCGGAAACGCCCTGAGCACGGAATATGACCAGCCGCCTGAGCGGTTGGCGACGGCTGTTGCCTTACCCAACTCAAAAGGCCCTGGCCTTGGGTTTCAGTCGTTTTTCCGGGCTGGTGTACCGGGCGTCTTGCTTGATTTGACCGACGCTGATCCGGTCTTGGCTGGCGTTGCTGCCGGTGGCCGCTGGTCGAGCTGACGGGCGATGGCGCGCAGGAGCACGTTCATGGCATCAGTCTGTTCGGAGCGGGCCTGCATGGCTTCCACCAGTGGTTTGAAGCCCTGATCCAGGGCATTGCGCAGGCCGCCCAGCCACATCGCGGCGTCGCTGGCGGTGTCGCGGCCGAAGGTGCGGGCGTTGACCTGTTCGGAAACAATGCGTTGCAACAAGTCGACCAGCTCCGGCCAGGGTGCGTCACTGGCTGGATTGGTTGGTGTCGGCGCAGCGGCTTCACGTTCCAGGCCGCGCACGCTTTGCACCAGATCGTGCAACTGCGCGACCACGCGCCCGCCGATATCGTCATCGGCTCCGCCGATGCTGAGCTTGCGGCGGAAATCGGCCTTGATCTTTTCCCAACGCTCGGTCTTTTCCGGATCCAGGCGATCGCGCAATTCGGCCAGTTTCAAAAGGTTTTCCTCGGCCCCGGTGGTGAGCAGCTGCGCCTCGCCGAGATAATGATCGTCGATCAGGCGGGCCAGCTCGTCCGCGTTCATCACC